>CAYIZF010000001.1:0-21614 GCA_964367825.1 uncultured Gammaproteobacteria bacterium
GATTTCCTTGTCCGCCTAAAATTAATATTTTCATAGTAGAGATGATTGAATTAATTACGATGTTTCAAAACTATTTATTTATTTTTCCATTCTTTCTCTTGACGGACAATAAGCTCAGCCGCTTTTTCCGGTTCAGCCATAAGTTCCTTCACCACTTTTTCCATGCGCGCTCCTTGCGAACCTTTAATTAAAAGAATGTCGCCAGCTTTTATTCTATTTTGTAAAAATCTACCCGCTTCTTCCGGCTTGTCGAAATAAAAAATATAATCATCTTCCATCCCCGCTTCTTTAGCACCTCTAATAAAATCACGCGCTCGCTCGCCAACTGCTATTAACTGATCGATTTTACTTTCCGCAACCATTTTCCCAACCAAACGATGCCCCTCTTCCGTGTATCCACCAATTTCTAACATATCACCTAAAATCGCATATTTGTTGGCCGTAGAATCTACTTTTACTCTTTTTAAAACATTAATCGCTAAAAGAGCCGCTTCCGGCGAAGAATTATATGTATCATCGATTATAAAAGTATGCTTAATTCCTGGCAAAAAATTCATCCTTCCCTTCGGGAGACTAAAATCGCTTAAAGCATTTGATATTTCCACTAAATTAAAATCAAAATATAAAGCAACCGCAGTGGCGGCCAAAGCGGCATAAATCGCCGTTTCCGCCATTATATTCTTCATATTAACCGGAACAACCGATCCATTATAATTCAATTTAAAATTTATTCCCGATAAATCATATCCCTCTTTGGTAAAGTTATAAACAATGTCTTGAGCTTGAAGATTTGCTCCCTCCTTTAAACCAAAACTAGAAACTCTAGCCTTACTAACTTCAGACATTTCTTTAACATACTGATTATCAAAATTAAGAACGGCTAAACCTTTAGCATTCAAACTTTCAATTAATACTTGTTTTTCTTTTTGAATATTACTAACCGAACCAAAATATTCTAAATGAGAATAACTAACAGTCGTCACAACACCAATATCGACAGAAGCAATATCTGTTAAATATTTCATATCACCAGGACGATCAACGCCCATTTCTAAAATTAAAACTTGAGGATATTTTTTATCTTTTATTAATATTAACCGACAAGCATAAAGAAATACTCCAAGCCAACCAAAAATATTCTTTCCCGGAGATTTAAGTCCGATAATCGTCAACGGCAAACCGATTTCATTATTATAATTTTTAAAAGTCGTCCGCACCCGCAGCTTTTCTTGCAGAACCTTATTAATCGCATCTTTAGTGCTGGTCTTCCCGATTGATCCGGTAATCCCGACAACGACCGGCTGATATTTTTTAATTATCATCCGAGAAAACATTTTTAATTTTAACTGTAATAACTTTTTCATATTAATTTCTAGACTTCGGAATTTGATAATATTTCAAAATAAAATCGGCGATATCCTTCCACAAAGGCACAACCGAACCTTCGGCATAAGTAACATCTTTTGGACTGTCTATTTTTGTTAACATTACAAAAGATGGATTTTCAATCGGAGCGATACCAATGAACGTATGAATATATTGATCCTTTAAATACCCCCCTGGAGTCGGAATCTGAGCGGTACCAGTTTTTCCGCCAATATAATAACCTTGGATATAAGCTTTATTTGAATGCCCTTTTTCCACAACGTTTACTAACATAGCAGACATAGTACCAGCCGTTTGAGCGGAAATTACCCGTCTCAATTGCTGTGGCTGTATTTCTTCGCGTTTACCGTCATTATAAATAATACTTTTAATAATATAGGGCTTCATCATTACACCTTTATTGGCAATTGCTTGATAGGGCATAATCATCTGCAAAGAAGTAACAGCAATTCCTTGACCGAATGAAGCGGTGGCCGCATCTATCTCTTTAACTTTTGATTTTAATAAGTTATCAATATTACCCGAGCTTTCCGAGCCTAATTCAATCCCGGTTTTTTCGCCGAAACCATAATTTTTTATATAATCAGCAAAAGTCGCCGGACCTACTTGGCGCATCGCGAAAATCGCGCCGGTGTTTAAAGAATTTTCCAAAACAAAATTCATATCAACCACACCATGACCGCCCTTGGTATCAAAATCAGAATTTCTAATCGGCTTATTCCAACCCGTAATCATTATTTCTCCCGGATCATTATAAGTGGTTGACGGTGATACTTTATTTTGATCAATCGCGATTGACATCGTTATCGTCTTATAAACCGATCCCGGTTCATATTGATCAAAAGTCACCGGATTATTAAAAACTCGAATATTTGAAACATCTTTATAATTATTCGGATCAAAATCAGGCACGGAACACATCGCAATAATCGCTCCGGTTTTCGGATTCATTATTATAACACTTCCGCCGTCGGCGCCATGTTTTTTTACCGCCTCTTTTAATTTCTCGCAAGCCACAAATTCAATATTGCGATCGACTGTTAAGACTAAATCCGAACCGTTCTCCGGTTTTACATATTCGCGGTCATTAACGATAATTGTATTACTCTTTCCGGCTTTCTCTGATTTTAAGGATCCGGCTTTACCTGACAATTCCTCGTTAAAAAATTCCTCTAAACCATATTTGCCGACTTCTTGATCATCAACATTACTAACAAAACCAAGAATATGCGAACCAATTTCCTTTTCCGGATAATAACGATATTTCTTTAAATCAAAACCAAACCCGGGAAGAGAAAATTTAGCCGTCGATACTTCTTTTTTATATCCGACTTGTCCATTCCGTAATTCTAAATCATCGGCTAATACCGGTGCGGAACTGGTCGAAGCTAAAAAGGCAAAAAACTTTAATAAATCATCGGTCCCTAATTTTTTATCTAATGATTCGTAAGGATCTCCCGGTTTATCAAGTTTTTTTAAATATTTTTTTATTATTTCCTCTTTTGTCGATGAAGCTGATCCGGGTAATTCTTTTCCGGTTGACGAACCTAGCACTAAAGCGGACGAAGAAACTGCGCCACTTTCAGACTTTATTTCTCGATTAAATTTTTCTTTAAGCAGAGGCTCATCAAAAAAAGTATATAATTTTTCCGCTACTTCCTGTGGATTGGTTATTTCTTTAGGCACGACATAAACTAAAGCAAAGTCTTTATTGGTCGCTAACGGATAAAGTTTTTCTTCCCCGCCGACAATTTCGCTTAAATATATTCTTCCTCTTTCCGGCGCCAGTTGGCTATAAACTTGATGCTGAGAAGAAGCCAGAGCCGTATAAAAATCACACTGTCCTATTTGAATAGAAAATAATTTATAAATCAAAGCTCCACTTAACAAAAAAACAATCGCCATAACCAGATGAAGACGATTAGCATTAACTTTATTTTTTTCTGAATGACATTTGTTTTTTGTTTCGCGCCACATACTTATTCTACTTGCGAGCAACCATTGAAGCGGTAACCGGCAGATATTCGATTTCACCGATAGCCACCATATTTAATTTTTGAGTGCGAGAACTTAAAGAATAATATGATTGAAGGTTATTTATCTGTTCTTCGTTATCGAGTTTCTCGCTAGCTAAAACTTCGGCCTGCGTTTTAAGTTCTTTAAGAGCGAATCCTTTAACGGCTAAATCGCTGATATTTACTAAATAAAATACTCCAAGAATCGAAACACAACCCACTAAAAGCAAATTAAAACTTTTTAAATTTATTTTTTTGCCGTGACTTGATTTTTGAGCTTGTGTTTGATAGCAATTAATAACCTTGGTCATAATAGAATAACGAAATTTATATCAATTTAAAAATTATCTAAATCTTTTCGCCGGCTCTGAGCTTGGCGCTCCGCGCTCGCGGATTAGCTGACATTTCTTCCTCGGAAGGCGTTAATGGTTTTTTAGTTAATATCTTAAGATTCTCATTAGCTTTAAAAAATCTCTTCACAATCCTATCTTCTCCGCTATGAAAGGAAACAACCACTAAGCGGCCATACGGTTTTAAAAGACTAATTGCATCAGGTAAAACAGTTTCTAAAGCTTTTAACTCTTCATTAGTCTCCATCCGCAACGCTTGGAAAATTCTCGTCGCTGGATGTATCTTTGATCGATAGCGGAAAGGAACAACTTTTTCAATTATCGCCACTAAATCATAAGTCGACACGATTCTTTTTTCTTTGCGAGTTTCCACAATTTCTTTAGCGATACGATAAGCATGTTTTTCTTCCCCATATTCTCTAAAGATTCTTGTTAACTCTAGAAGCGGGTATGTATTAACTATTTCAGCGGTTGATTTCTCGTTTATTGGACCGAAAGACATATCAAGCGGACGTTCACCCTTAAAAGAAAACCCCCGCGTCTCATCATCAAGCTGAGCCGAAGACAGGCCGAGATCAAAAACTATGCCATCGAATTTAGCGTCCGGTGAAATTCTTTCACCGACAGCGGCCTTAAGATTTTTAAAGTTATCATTTATTAAAACAATATTTTCCAATTTCTGTTCGTTAATTAATGTTTGCGCATTCTTTATCGCTAGTTCATCTAAATCGATTCCGATTACTTGTCCTTCTGCGCCAACTTCTTTAGCTAAAGCAATCGTATATCCGGCTCCCCCTAAAGTGCAATCGATATATTTCTTACCCGAACGCGGATCAAGATAATTCAGAATTTCTGTTAACATGACAGGGATATGAAAATAAGCCATATCTTTTAAATTCCTAAATCACCCAATTCTTCGGCAATGGCGTTACTATTTTTTTCGCTTTCAATTTTATATGTGCGCCAAGCGTCTTCGTCCCAAATTTCTAAATGATTATATAAACCGGCAACGATTATTTTCTTTTTTAATCCAGAAAAAGTACGTAAATATTCCGGTAAGGTAACCCGTCCTTGATTATCAAAATCAACATCCATCGCGCCAGCTAACATATGACGACTAAAAGTTCTGGCTTTTGCTTGGCTAATAGGCAAAGCAGCTAATTTCTTAGCAATATTTTCAAACTGTTCTTTTGAATACAAAAATAAGCAATTGTCTAAACCTTTAGTGACAACTGCTCCCTTTTTTAAAATAGCGCGAAACTTAACCGGAATGGCTAAGCGGCCTTTATCGTCTAAATTGTGATTATATTCTCCAATAAACATAATAAATTTAACTAGTGATTTTAGTGGTGAAGACAAGCATATTCACCACGTTTCCCCACAATTCACCTTACGAGTTTAATTATACACCACTAACACCCTATGGTCAACACTATTCTTTTACCTTATATAAGCTAAAAAATACAAAAAAAGTTACTTATCAACAAGTAACTTTAATTATATAGAAATAATTTGCCAAAATAGTCTAAAAGTTTTCAACAGTTAACACACAGGCTATAATTTTGGTTTTTTAGAAATTCCGATGTTCGGTTCCCGGTTATAAATCGGTTCAACAATAGAATAACCGGAAAATTCTTTAACTTTTTTCATTTTAGTTTCGGCCTCAACCGGAATATTTAAAGCATAAGCAAGCGCATTAGCGGTTATCACTCCGATGCGCAAAGAAGTAAAACTACCGCCATAGTTAGCAACAATAATCTTTTTTAATTCTTTCAGTTTTATTTTCTTTGTTTTTAATAATTTATCGATAGCCGGCAATAATTTTTCCGACTGTTTTCGCGGCGCGCTAATCTTCTTTCTTGCTAAAACGCCTTCCTTATCCCTGAGTTCGATAATTATTTCATCATGACCGACAGTATTAATATATAAAGTCATATTTTTTATTTTAATATTTTTTTTATATCAGCAAGACTGTTTACTTTAACCAATTGCTCGCGTAATTTAGCGGCGCCAACCATTCCCTGCATATACCAAACCAGGTGTTTGCGAAATTCAACTATGCCTCGTTTGCCTTTCTGTAATTGTTCAAGCTCTGCGTGATTAAGCGCAATTTTAAAAATCTGCTTAACCGTTAAATTTATCACCGCCTCTTTTTTTATTTCTTTATAAAGCCACGGGCGGCCTAAAATTCCCCGTGCCAAACTTAGTCCATCGGCGCCACTTTCTTTTAAAGCCTTTTTAGCGCTCGCTAAATCATTAATTCCGCCATTAGCCAAAATTATGCCTTTAAAATATTTTTTTGCTTCTTTAACAATTTTCCAATTCGGATTACCAGTAAATCCCTGGGCTAAAGTTCGGCCATGAATCATTAAGGCCGCTACTGGCAAGTCAGAAATGTTTTTTAAAAATTTTTGCGCGTCGATATTACCCGCTTGCGCGCGAATTTTTATTGAAACCGGCAAATCAGTATTAGCAAGCACCGCTTCAATCACCGCCCGAGCGCTGGCTAAATTTTTCATTAGTCCCGAACCTGCTCCCTGCTTAATTATTTTCGGCACCGGACAACCAAAATTTATATCGATTCCATCCGGCTTAATCTTTTCAGTAATTATTTTAACGGCCACGGCAAAATGTTCCGGATTGGCGCCGAATAATTGCGCCACGTAATATTTCTCTTTTCGACAATCAAACTTTAAAAGATTAAGAGTAGCATTCTTTTTTTTCTTTTGATTATAAAAAAGCGCAGTCGCCGAAACCATTTCACTATATAAAACATCGGCACCATATTGCTTACAAATTTGACGAAAAGCCGAATCGGTAAAACCGGCCATCGGCGCGAGCGCCAGAATCGGCTTATTCCGCTTTTTTAATATCTCCCAAAAATTTTTTGACATGTTAATTTTTTAAACTTGAAATTCTGAAACCATCCTTAACATCTTCAACTAAATATCCCTGTTTTTTTATTTCTTCGCGTAAATGATCGGACTCCGCCCACTCTTTATTATCACGAGCAGAATTGCGGGCATTAATAAGAGTTTGGATTTCAACCGGCAAATCTTCTAATTTTAGTTCGAGAGCGGATGCACTTTCCGCCATATTTAAATTTAAACCAAGAACTTTATCAAAATCTAGAATTGTCGCCAATAAATCAACTTTAATTAAATCTGATTTTTTTAAAGAAAATAAAACCGCTAACGCTTGGGGCGTATTCAAATCGTCATTAATGGCTTCTAAAAATTTCTCTTTATACTCTAGACTAATCTTTCCTTTTTTAATCTCCCCTTCGGTTAATGGTTCCTTTAATATAGCGACCCATGAATATAAACTTTCCAACCCCTCAACCGCCTGCCTTATGCTTTCTTCGCTATATTCCATCGGCTTGCGATAACTAACTTGAAGCGCGGCAAAACGATAAGCAAGCGGATTTATTCCCTTTTTTACTAAAGCATTTTCAAGTGTTAAAAAATTACCCGAACTCTTAGCCATTTTTTTTCCACCGGCAATATTTAAAAATCCATTATGCATCCAGTAATTAAAAAATTTCTTTCCGGTAGCCGCTTCCGATTGCGCGATTTCATTCGTATGATGAATATTAATATGATCGATACCGCCGCAATGGATATCAAGTTTTTCACTCAAATATTTTAAACTCATAGCCGAACACTCAATATGCCAACCAGGAAAACCAATTCCCCAAGGAGAGTTCCATTCCATCTGGCGTTTAGCTCCCTTCGGAGAAAATTTCCATAAAGCGAAATCCGTCGGATTTTTCTTTTCGGCATTTATTTCCACACGCGCCCCTTCTTTTAATTCTTCAAGTGGCAAATGGCTAAGCTTGTTATAATCTTTAACTAAAGAAGTATCAAAATAAAGACCATCACTAATTTTATAGGTATAACCCTTTTCAACTAATTTTTCGATAAGCGCTATTTGTTCCGGAATATTTTCAGTAGCTCGGGAATAAATATCAGCCGGCTCAATATTCAAAGCTTCTAAATCTTTTTTAAAGGATAACTCATAAAATTTGGCGATTTCCCAAGCACTCTTTCCTTCCCGTTTTGCTCCCAATTCTAATTTATCTTCCCCCATGTCCATATTACCGGTTAAGTGCCCAACATCGGTAATATTCATAACATGTTCAACCGCATATCCGTTATATTTCAATGTTCGCTTTAAAAAATCATTAAATAAATAAGCTCGGAGATTGCCAAGATGGGCATAATTATAAACGGTCGGACCGCAGGTGTAGAGACCGACGCTATTCTTTTTTAGCGGAATAAATTCTTCCTTTTGACGAGTTAGTGTATTGTATAAAAAAATTTTAGCCATATTTTTACCAACAATAATTAATTCATTTCTTGAGCATTAGTCGCTTCACGAAACTTTCTCAACATTAAATCTGTTTTTGTTTTTAACTGACCATCGATAGCTTGATTGTCTACTTGGCTTTCTAAAGAGGTTAATAGTTTAGAAAATATTTCATTTTCGGTTTCATTCTTTTTATCTGGGTTATCTTTTAAACTTTTTAATAGCATTCCCAACTCTTTTTTACTAATTCCCATAAAAAAAGCCGGAACATTTTTTATTTCGCTGCGAACTAATTTATTGTTTTCTAATTTTGCTCCATATTTAACGCGCGCGCCGCCTTTAGCCATAATATTCTCTAGCTTCTTTTTCTTTTTCTCGCCGCCATCGTTTCCGTCTTTACCGATAACTTCATCAAAACCACAAACAACTTCTCCAGTCGGCTTATAAATAATCACTTGGTCGACGCCATTATTATAATCATCATACTCCGACGAACGAGCGACGATAAAATCATCTCCTAAATACTTATCAAGAAGAATAGTTAAAGCTATCTCGGTTAAATTTGAGGCGTCTTTTTCTGTGTCTCTTGTCCAATCTTCCTCTGTTTTTCTAACATCGGTTCTAAAAGCTTCCTTTTGAGCAGAAACTAATTTTTTATCCCCTTCAGCCTCTCGACCATCGATAGATATGCGATTATCAGCATTTAAAAAACCAGAAAAATCGGCATTATTTTTTCCCGCGATACTTTCAAGAGTTTTTTTTAAAAACGGCAAATAACTTTCTAAAACGGAATCTTTAGTCAAATTATTTTCGGCTTTATTTTTAAAACCACTTAAATCTATTTTTTGTCCGGGCTGGATACCGGCTAAATATTCTATACCCATAAAATTAAATTTACCGAAACATTTTAAGTGGTCGTTAGTGGACTCGAACCACTGACCTCCGCGATGTGAACGCGGCACTCTAACCAACTGAGCCAAACGACCGATTATTTAAAATTATTAAAGCCTCCTTTTGTGTGCCCGGAGGGGGACTTGAACCCCCATGAGATTACTCCCACAGCGTTCTGAACACTGCGTGTCTACCAGTTTCACCATCCGGGCGACAAAATGCTTATACAACTAGATTATAAGCGTAATATGCTTATTTTACAAGTATTTTACTATAAAATTTAACCGAGACTTTTTCTTTTTATTTGTGATATAATAACCATATGCTAGACCTAGTGACCGAAAAGAAAATATTTAATCTCGGCTATAAATTTATCGGCGGAGTCGATGAAGCCGGACGAGGACCCTTAGCCGGTCCAGTTGTCGCAGCTTGTGTTGTTGTTGATGCTAATTTTAAAATTGACCATGAAGATTTGTCTTTAGTCGCCGATTCAAAAAAATTAACCGCCAAAAGACGAGAAAAGTTATTCGGCATAATCAAAGAAAAAGTTTTGGCAGTCGAAATTGGCGTCGTTGATAATTTAACCATCGATAAAATAAATATCTTACAAGCCAGTTTTCTGGCTATGCGCCGCGCAATTAAAAAACTAAAAATCGAACCGGATTATATTCTCGTCGATGGCAATTTTAAAATACCAAAACTGGAAAAATCCCAGACAGCGATTATCGGCGGAGATGCTAAAGTTTTTTGTATTGCCGCCGCTTCGATAATCGCTAAAGTCAGCCGAGATTGGATGATGACGGAAATCGATAAACAATATCCGCAATATGAATTTGCTAAGCATAAAGGCTATGGCACAAAAGCGCATTTCGCTAAAATCGCCGAGCATGGTCCTTGCCCTCTCCACCGTTTCAGTTTTAGTCCGATTAAAGAAATGATGGAAAAATAAAAAGAGAACCAACTAATTCGGTTCTCTTTTTTATATTTCTAATTTATTTCCCTAATATATCTTTTATCTCTACCCTTTTTTATCTCTTGCTCTTTACTCGATCATTTTCGGTTAAAAATTTCTTACGTAATCTGATACTCTTTGGGGTAACTTCAAGATATTCATCTTCATTAATAATACTTAAACCGCGTTCCAATGACAGTTCCCAAGGCGGAGTTAGGGTAATCGCTTCATCGGAACCGGAAGCACGAACATTGGTCAACTTCTTCCCTTTAATCGGATTGACCGCCATATCATTTCCTTTGGCAACATTACCGATAACCATTCCTTCATAAACATCGATATTCGGTAATATATATAAAACACCTCTGTCTTGTAAATTCCACAAAGAAAAGGCTAGTGCTTTTCCGGTCACCATAGAAACCATAGAACCAAGCTGAGTTCTTTCAATATCTCCGGCCCAAGGTTTGAAACCGACAAAATGAGAACATAAAATTCCTTCACCGCGCGTATCAACAACAAACTCATCACGATAACCTAAAATTCCACGAGTCGGAATCAAAAAAATAATTCTGGTCTGTCCGTTGTTGTTTCTTAAATCAGTCATCTGCCCTTTACGGCGAGACATTTTATCAATAACTACACCAGCGCAATTTTCCGGAATATCAACAGATATTTCCTCATATGGTTCTAGTTTAACACCATCTTCTTCTTTAACAATAACTTGAGGTTGGGATACTTGTACTTCATAACCTTCACGGCGCATATTCTCTAATAAAACAGCAATATGTAATTCACCGCGACCATAGACTTTATAAAAATTAGTATCAGAAAAATCAATTTTTAAACCAACATTAACTTCCAACTCTTTTTCTAGACGCTCTTTTAATTGACGGTTAGTGACAAATTTTCCTTCACGACCAGCAAAAGGAGAATTATTAATTAAAAAATTCAAACAAATAGTCGGTTCATCTATTGAAATAGTCGGTAAAGCTTCTTGGTCAGCGCTTTCAGCAATTGTTTCACCAATATAAATATCCGATAATCCAGCAATTAAAACAATATCACCAGCGCAAGCCTCAGTTATTTCTTTACGGCTAAGACCGCTAAAAGTAAATAACTTAGTTACTTTTTCGGAGCGAGTATGACCTTCTAAATTTTCTACAAAAACTGTTTGTCCAGTTTTAATTTTTCCTTGGTAAATACGGGCAATAGCACAACGTCCTAAAAAATTATCGTAAGCAAGATTAAACGGTTGAGCAGCGAGAGGCATAGCCACCATTTCTGGGGTAGCTGCCGGTTTTACATGCTTTAAAATCAAATCGAGCAAAGGATCGAGATTATCAGCTAATTTATCAACTTCAAGCCCGGCTCTACCACCTTTTCCAATCGCATAAATAACCGGAAAATCAAGCTGTTCGTCGTTTGCGCCCAAATCTAAAAACAATTCATAAACCATTTCCGAAACATCAGCTGGACGAGCGGCTGGTTTATCAACTTTATTAATAACTACAATTGGTTTTAAACCGAGTTCTAATGATTTTTTTAAAACAAATTTTGTCTGTGGCATCGGACCCTCCTGGGCGTCAACTACTAAAAGAACGGAATCAATGGAACGCAAAACACGTTCTACTTCCGAACTAAAATCAGCATGGCCGGGGGTGTCGACGATGTTTATTTTTGTGTCTTTATAAAAAAGACTGCAATTTTTAGAATAAATAGTAATTCCTCTTTCTTGTTCGATTGAATCACTATCCATACTAAAACTTTCTTCAACCATTCCGGTCTGACGTAAAAGCGAATCAGTTAAAGTTGTTTTTCCATGATCAACGTGAGCGATAATGGCAATGTTTCTTATTTCCATAATTATTGTTATTTTAAACAAAATAAAACGCGACGTATCTAAGTCGCGTGTGGCGAACCAAAAACTTTCTTTATATTACAAGATAAATCAATAAATGTCAAATATTTTCAAACCGCTCCTCCCCGCTTTCCATGTCTTTTATTTTATAAACCCTTTTAGCAAGTTCATCCTCCCCGATAATTATAACCTTGGTGATATTTTTTTTATTGGCAAATTCTAAGGCTTTACCGATTTTTTGCTCCTCTAAGCCAACCAAAATATTTAAATTGCGGCAACGCAATTTTTTAGCCAATTGATTAATATCATCTTTTAAGCCAATATTTAATAACGGCAAATAATATTTTTCCGGAATTTCTTTTTTAATTCTATCTGTTAAGCCCCAACTCTCTAAAAAAAGTTTGGTCGTTTCATCTCCAGGCGCAAAACCGACCGCTGGAAAATTCTTCTCGCCAAAAATTTCCGCTAGACCATTATAACGACCGCCGCCAAACATCGCTCGTTTATTTTCCGGATTTTTATCAAAAACTTCAAAAACCATTCCGTCATAATAATCAAAACCGCGAATTACCGCCGGATTAAATTCCAACCAATCTCCATAGCCTAGCTTTTCCAGCGTCTCAATAATTTTTGCCGTTTCAATTAATCCAGCATTATCTTTAAGTTCAGGAATATTTTTTAATAAATTATCGAGTCCGGAACTAATCATGAATTTTTCTAAAATTTTAACCGCTTTCTTATCCAAACCAGCCGAAAACAAGCGCTCATTAATATCATCGATATTAAGTTTAGTCCATTTATCTAAAGTACGGACAACTGAGATTCGATTTTCCGCGCTTAAATTATTAGCGCCACTTAATTCTAAAACGGCATCGATTAATTTACGATTATTAACAGCCAGCGCAAACGAATTCTGAGGCGGATCAAATTCAAGCATTATATCAAGCGCCATCTGTAAAATTTCTATATCGGATGACAAGGAATCACTTCCAAAAACATCACAATTCAACTGCCAAAATTCGCGATTTCGACCACGCTGCGGTTTCTCATTGCGCATGAAATTAGCAATCGAAAAATATTTTAAAGGTTTTGGACTAGCGGCGTAAACCTTAGTAACCATTCTAGTGACAGACGGGGTCATTTCCGGCCGAATAGATAATTCTCGGCCACCCATGTCTTCAAAAGTAACTAATTCTTTACCGGCGATATCCTCCCCTGATTTAGCGCGATAAATATCGGCGCTCTCAACTAATGGAGTTAAGTATTCCTCAAACCCATAACGCAAGCAAACGCGGCGCCAAGTGTCAAAAATATATTTTCTAAACAAAAATTCCTCTGGAAACCAGTCCCGAGTGCCTTTTGGCTCTTGATTTGATAAACCTTTATTCATATAAATTAATCTTACTATTTCTCGCTATTTTTGGCAACTTAGCTGACTTTTCAACAGTTTTTATTTTTTCTTTATAATATTTTTAGAAATTATTCATCTGCTTTTTTCTATACTGGAAAGACTAAGTAACTAATAAAAAAATTATGAAAATTCTTATCATCGACGATGAGGCAACCATCCTCGAATTTCTTAAACAAGGTTTGGAGGCAAAAATGTTTCAAGTAGAAACAGCCGAAGACGGAGAGCGTGGCGCTTTTCTCGGACGCACAGGCAATTATGATTTAATAATTCTTGATTATGTCTTACCAAAGATGGATGGTTTCGAAGTCTTAAAAGAAATACGAAACGAAAAAAAGCACATTCCAGTCATAATGCTAACCGTTAAATCCGAATTAGACACCAAAGAAAAAATGTTTGCCATGGGTGTTGATGATTATATAACCAAACCGTTTTTATTCGACGAATTATTAATGCGCATCAACGCCATCTTAAAACGGCCGGCTAAAACCGAGGGAGACTTTTTCAAGATAGACAATTTAACTCTCAACGCAAAAACAAATATAATCAGACGTAACGGCCGAGAAATTTATCTTACTCGACGCGAATTTTTTCTATTAGAATATTTATTGCGCCACCGCGGCTTAATTGTTTCTCGACAAGAAATTCTTGAACATGTTTGGGATTATAACGCCGATCCGTTTTCTAACTCTATCGAATCGCATATCGCCAGCTTAAGACGCAAACTTAATAAAAATAAAAATCGCAATCTAATCCATACTTTTAATGGACGCGGCTATAAACTTTCCTTAAATAAATTAGAAGAGTGTTTTAAAAAACAAGATAAAAGCCTATAATATAGATAGAAGCCAAATATAAAACATTAAGCTAAATATAAATAGCAATTAAATATTAAAAACAAAGCTATGTCACAAAAAACGCGAATTATTATTGTCGCTTTTATGCTATCTGTTATTCCCCTGGCCGCTTCCGCCGGTTGGTTCTGGAATAAACAAAATAAAACGGTAGTAGAAAAAAATATTATCCCGGCCGAAAAACAAATAGCTGAACTTTCCGCCGCCGGAAAAGAAACAGCTGAAGCAAAATATAAGATTGTTGACGCGTGTTTCAGTAAAAAGGATGTTGATTGTTTAATGGCTAACCAAGATAATTTTTGGTTTACTACAACCGAACTTAATTACCTTATTAACACTAAAAGCGCTAAAACAAAAAAACCGCTAGTTAGCGATTTTAATTTAAGCAATAAAAATGGTTATTTAGTGGTTTCCGCCAATGCTAAAAAAATAATCAAAGGTAATATTTCTTTTAACTTAAAAATAGAACAGGAAAACGGAAAAGCAAAATTAAATCTATCAAAAACTAAATTGTTTGGATTTCCAGTTCCCGGATCTTGGTTTAGCAAACCTTTAACCGAGGCTCTAGATAAATATTTATCATTCATCTATAACGATAGTCGTTATCAAGGATTTACTTTTTCAAACGATAACGAAATAATAAAAATTCGTCCGGAATTTAAATAGAGATTAAAGAAATTTCTTTCCTTTCAACTTTGCCGGCAAATATTCTTGGTCGCTATCATCTTCAAGCGGCGTATATTTATAATCCTTGGCATAACCAAGCTCTTTCATTAATTTTGTCGGCGCATTACGCAAATACAAAGGAACCGGCAAATTCCCAGAAGAAGCAACCTCTGACATCGCCTTTCCAAATCCCATATAGACGGCGATGTTTTTTGTTGATTTCGCAAGATAAACCACACAATGAGCTAAATTAACCCCACATTCCGGTATACCAATATTTTTACAAGCATCATAAGTAGCATTAGCGAGCATTAAGGCGCTATTATTTGCCAACCCGATATCTTCACTGGCAAAACGAATTAAACGGCGAGCAATATAAAGAGGATCTTCGCCGGCATCTAACATTCGCGCCAAATAATAAATCGCCGCGTCGGCATTTCCGCCGCGCATGGATTTATGCAAAGCGGAAATAAGATTATAATGTTCTTCTCCGTTTTTATCGTATAATAAATTCGGCTTATTAATTATGTCCTTAATTAATTTCGCATCTATTTTTTCATTAGCTTCAATCGCGCTTTCTAAAATATTTAAAGCCTTACGCGCATCACCATTGGCTAATGTGGCAATTAAACCGACAACCTCAGCCGAAACTCTTGCCTTTAAATCTTTAGCGGTGCGTTTAATTATGATTTCTAAATCTTCAACCGATAAAGCCTCAAGGACTATGACTTTAACTCGAGAGAGTAAAGCGCCGTTAACAGCAAAACTCGGATTTTCAGTAGTAGCGCCGATAAGCGTAATCGTGCCATTTTCAACTTGCGGCAAAAGCGCGTCTTGTTGCGCTTTATTCCAACGATGAATTTCATCGATAAATAAAATAGTTTTAGTTCCTAATCGTTTACTTTCTTTAGCGCGATCAACAATTAATTTTAAATCCTTAACTCCACTAGAGGTCGCGCTTAATTCTTTAAATTCCGATTTTGTTTCGTAGGCCATAATAAAAGCTAAGGTCGTCTTACCTGTTCCCGGGGGACCCCACAATAAAAGCGATGGCACTTTATCGCTTTTTATTGCCTGATAAAGCCAACCGTTTTCTTTAATGATTTTTTCTTGACCGACAAATTCGTCTAGAGTTTTCGGACGAAAATAAGTGGCCAAAGGAATATCTTTAATCATATATCAATCCCTAAGCGTGTTATAATTATGATTAAATCTTTAGACATTTAAAGACCAAATCGCGTAATTTAAAACACCGGCAAAAGTAACCCATAGTAGATAGGGCAACAATAAATAAGCCGCTACTTTCTTTATTTTAGAAAAATAATAAATATTAACAACAATCATTGACCAAAGAGAAATTAATCCAAAAAAGGCTAAACCAGGTTCATGAGTAAAGAAGAAAAGAAACGACCAATAAACATTAAGAAGAAGTTGAGCGCCAAAACTTAAATAAGCGGCACGAAAATATTTCTTGTCTTGTCCGTTAGTAAGACACGCTTTAAGAATAAGAAAAAAAGCGATAGCCATTAAGACAAACAAAATTGTCCAAACAGGTGAAAAAATATAATTCGGCGGATTAAACGACGGCTTATTTATAGCCGCATACCAACTATTAATACTCGGGGTTGTTAAGGTAGACCCTAAATACGCAACCAGGGAAACTAGAACCAAAGAGAACAACAAAAGCCAAAAATTTTTTAATCTTGATTTCATATTATTTAAATCTAAAAATATTATTAATTTTTTCTTTTATCTTTCTCCGTCCTTTCTCGGCTGTTAAGCCGATAAACGCAACAGTCAAGGCAATTAGAAAGATTAAACCGATAGAAATAATTCTTGCTAACATAAAATAAACAATTATACCAACTGTTTAAATAATAACATTTTTAGATAAAAAAGACGAACAATAAAAGGACGGCCATTAAGCCATCCTTCTATATTAACCGATTTTTTGAAATTATTCACTTCTTAAAGCGTCAACCGGATCAAGACGACTCGCTTTATACGCCGGATAGAAACCAAAGAAAATACCAACTGCGACCGAAAAAGTAAATCCGATTATCGGACCGGTCCAAGAAGAAGCCATGGCGATAAGATTAAAATGAGTAATAATCGGAATAGCTGATTGTCCGATAATCATACCAATTAAACCGCCGACCATTGATAAAATTACGGACTCCAATAAAAATTGTAATAAAATATCTCCCTGTTTCCCGCCGATAGCTTTAGGTTCCAAGCGGTTTTTTAAGAATATCGGATATTTCCTGATAGCTTTGCTCTTCCAAAAATTTTAAAACCAAAATATCGCGATACTTTTCATTAATTTTATTTAAAACTGAACTTATCGTTTTTTGTAAAATTTTATTATCAACTTGACCTTTAATATCTGTTTCTGCTACTAAGCTATTTGCCAACTTATCGTCGATATTAACCGCATAGCCTTCCGGTCGAGCTTTTATCTTACGATGGCCGCTAATAACTTGATTATGAGTAATGCGATATATCCAAGAAGAAAACTTTAAATCCTCATTAAAATCATTTAAATTTAAATAAACTTTAATAAAGACTTCTTGTAAGATATCCTCAACATCCTCTATATTCGCATTAGTTAATCTTTTAATATAACTAGCTAATTTTCCCTTATACCTGTCTATTATATATACAAAATTATCTTGGTTGGCCAAGCTTAATTTAACCAACTCGGAGTCGGTTTTTTTTGAGATTTCTTCAATAGAAACACCAATAATATCCATGCTTTCATTATAACATTAAACCATACCAACCCACATCTTATTTAAGTATATACGCTAAAAAAAGAATTTTCTTTCCTTTTTGTCTATTTTTAAACACAAACCCTTGTTTTACTCGCTTTTTACTGCTATTATAGTATTTTACCAAGGATTATATAAAAAATATCGAAAATAATATGAAAAAAATCATTTCTTTATACGGTTTGGCAGCGGCCGGTAAAACAACACAAGCCAATTTATTATGCAAAAAATATGGATTTCAGCAATTCGGCATGGGCGAAACTCTAAGAGCGGAAATAGCTTCCGGATCAGAGCTTGGAGCCGAAATCAAAAAAAGTGTTGACCAGGGAGTATTAATTCCCGATGAATTAATGAACCGGGTTTTGAAAAAGATAGGCTCAAGTATGAAAGAAACCGGTATTGTATTCGACGGTTTTCCTCGCATGGTCCCACAAGCGGAAATGCTTGATAAAATAGTGGCGGAAAATGGCCTAGACGTAGATTTGTTTATATTATTAAATATCAGCTTCGAAGAAGCACAAAGAAGAATTAACGACCGAGCGGAAAAAACTGGACGCGCCGATGATAAAGATCCGAAAGTAGTTGGAAATCGTCTCGATGTTTTCCGCCAAGAATCTACTCCTTTGATCTCTTACTATAAAGAAAAAGGAAAATTTGTTGAGATAAATGGCGAAATGACTATCGAAGAGGTCTTTAGTGAAATTGAAAAATATATTCTGAACTAAACAGCACAACGAACATACAAAAAACGGATAACTTAAGTTGTCCGTTTTTTATTAATCATTTTTCAAATGTCTAAATTATCATGGTAATTGCTATTATAAGAATAGAAAAGAATAAATTACATAAACCGTCGCTATATTTTCAACCATTAGCAAGGGAATGCCAATTAAAAAATACCATTTTTTTGTCTTATGTCGAAAAGTAAACATCCCGGCATAAACACCAAAACTGCCGAAAATCGTAGCTAAAAAAAACATCATACCCTCGGATATCCTATCGGTATTAAGCTTGGATGATTTTACCTTATCATCAAGCATAATTAAAAATGCGATAATATTTATTAAGGCAAAAATACCTATTAAATAGACCCCCGGTTGATCAATAAACATAAAATTAGATAATACCGTTTACTTTAGCGGCAAAATCAATCATCTCTTGGCTTTTGCCGAAATTGGTAAACATATATTTCGGGTTAGGTTTTATACCCACTCGCCAAAGATCGAGACGATCAGCATCCCAACAAGTTTTAATTGTTATGTCATCGCTCATAGCATTATCATCATTATGAAAGATTAAAGCTTCTTTTAACTGCTGATATTGCCGATCATTTAAAGTAACAAGTCCCTCCTCTTTTAATTCATCTAATAAATTAGCCGCGCGTTTTCCGTGATCAGGATCATCGTTATCATTTTCACGACGCGCATCGTGCAAACAAGCAAACCAGGAAATAACTTTTTTATCGGAACCTTCTTTGTCAGCAATCATTAAACCAAATTCTTCCACTCTTCGCCAATGAGAAAGTGTGTGCAAAGAGTCTTCTGATAATTTTAATCCGCAAGTAAATATCGGGTCTTGCATGACTTCTTCAGGCATATTTTTTATGTTTTGTTTATGTCTTCAATCCATTTATATTTTTTCCAATCTAAATATATTAACACATTTTTAAAAATCGTTCAATAAAAAAATATAGCTTAATTGCTATATTTTTTATCAAGAGCACGGGATGTAGGTGCCGCCCCTACGCTAGCGGTTTTGGAGACCGCTGTACTACTGTTATACTAATCCCGCAAAAATACTCCAATTAAGGAGCATTTTGATTATATCAATTTAAATATGTTTGTCCAATTTTTTTCTTAATATGTTTCTTCAAAGATTTCGAAATATCCTTGAGGGTGATTACAGGCCGGACAAACCTGGGGTGCTTCGTCACCCTCATAAATATAACCACAGTTTAAACATTTCCAACGACGCGGGCCAATCTTCTTATAAACCTCACCTTTTTCCATGTTGTCTAAAAGTTTTTTATATCTAGCTTCATGTTTTTCTTCAACCTCGCAAATTTCTTTGAACATCTTAGCAATTTCCGGATGACCTTCTTCTAGTGCTTCCTTTTCCATCCGCGGATACATCTCAGTATTTTCGAAATGTTCTCCATCCATAGCCGCTTTTAATTCATCAATCAATTCCAGGGGGATAAGCCCGAGCTGTTTTGCCCAAAGTTTAGCGTGTTCCTTTTCATTATTAGCCGTTTCTTCAAAAATATTAGCTATCTGAATATATCCGGCCTTTCTAAAAGCAGAGGCGAAGTAAGTATATTTATTGCGTGCCATTGATTCGCCGGCAAACGCTTCTTCTAAATTTTTCTTTGTCTTTGGTCCTAACATAAATTTAAAAAATTATTTTTTATCTTTATCAGACTTATTATCTTCAACTATAATATCGCCTTCAATCGTTCCTTCACAAAATTCCAATTCATAAATATGGATAATTGCAATGGCTAAAGTAAGTATTAACGGTCCGATTACAACTCCCCATAAACCAAACAGCGCAAGACCGCCAAGTATTGAAAAGAAAATAAATATTGGATTTACCTTTGCCTTGCCTTTTATTATATAAGCGCGGACAACATTATCAATCGTCCCGATAAACAAGAATCCCCAAATAATAACAACTATACCCTGCCAGATTTCACCAGTTAAAAGATAATAAATACCGACCGGAAGATAAAAAATTGCCGATCCTAAATAAGGCAAAAATGAAAACAAGAATATTAAAACAAAGGCCAAAAAAACAGGAAAACCGACTATCGCAAAACCGATAGCGCCGACTATGCCTTGAGCAAAGGAGGCGACGAATGTGGCCACTAAAGTCGAATAGCTGACATCTCTAAATTTATCAAATATCTCTCTATCATATTTATCAGGGAGGGGTGAAAGATGCATCAAGTGGACAAGCATTTGTTTCCCGTCAACAAAGAAGAAGAACATGGTTATGATTATTAAAATCAATGAGAAAACAAAATTGGCCGTTTCTTTAACAAGATCAGTTGCGCCAGCGATTAACCAAGCGCTAGAATTTTTAGCGGCCGTCAAAATTGTATCCTGGAAAGCTTTATTTTGAAAATTGTCCAAATTAAGATATCGGAGAGGAGATCTTTCTATCACACCGCTATTCAACACTTCTTCTAAACTATGGTTGCTAAAAAAAGCCACTGTTTCGTCATAAGCGACTACCGATTTTTCCGCGCCATATACTATTAATTTAACAGCTGGCAGGATTATAAGTAAAACAAGCAATAAACACATCAAAATAGCGGCTAAATTTTTCCGCCCTTTGAAAGCTTTAGTTAAAGCAACATACGGTTTATAAAATATAGTCGCTAAAATAGCGGCCATAAATATTTCCGTTATGAAAGGCCTAAACACCAAGTAACAACCGACTATGACCAGAAGGACTAAAATCAGGATGAATGGCTTGGTTAATTTTTTAGGCATATAAAGATTATTTAGTTTCTTTGTGAGGGGTGTTCTTTTTGCACTTATTGCAATATTTCGACAATTCTAAACGTTCTTTTAGTATTTTTTTGTTTTTATGGGAATGGTGGGTAGTAGTCTTGCAAACCGTGCATTCCAACTTTATCATGTTGTCTTGGGACATATTTTTCTTAGAAATTAATTATACATAAACAATATAGAAAAACGGGCTAAAAGTCAACCATCACGACCTATTATTATCCGACACTAGCCAAATCTGGGTTATTTTTGACAATTTGGACAATAAGTTGTTCCTCGACCAGCTAACTTTACTTTTAAAATATCTGTTCCACATACCAAACAAGATTTTTTGCCTCGTCCATAAACTTTTAGAAAACGGGAAAAATTTCCTTTTTTGCCGGTAGAATCAACATAATTACTAAAAGTCGTGCCACGATAAATAATCGCTTTCTTAATTAATTTATTTATCTCTTTATGGAGTTTCTCTATTTCTTTCGGAGTTACTTTATTAGCCGGACGCATCGGAAGTATGCCGGCGGCAAATAATGATTCATCAACATATATATTTCCCAAACCGGCAATAAGTTTTTGATTCAAAAGAACCGCTTTAATATTTATTTTTCTATTCTTTAATATTTTTTTGAGACGCGAAACGGTA
>CAYIZF010000002.1:0-21134 GCA_964367825.1 uncultured Gammaproteobacteria bacterium
TTCTATAATAATACAAAATAAGCTATAATAATAGTATTATGAGCAAAAAAATTATATCTAATATTTTCAATTATGCGTCCCAAGAAGGAGCAAAAGACATTGTAATTGAAAAGTTACCAAAAAAAATAAATATTAACTACCTTTTCTCTAATGGCGAAATGCATTCTTTTAACTTACCGGAGAAATTAGAAGAAAATTTCCGCGAAAATCTGCATGAAATACTTTCTCTTGCTCCGAATGATTTAGCGGTCAAAAAGTATTGCAAATTAAAAAACAGAACGGGGTGTTTTAATTTTTATTTAACCGTCCTTCCTTCCTCTAACGGCGACCGAATGATTGTAAATTTAATTCCTAAAGAACATAAAACCCTTAGCCTAAAACAATTGGGATTAAAAAGCTATGATGTTAAAAGTCTTCAAACAGTCATAAAACATCGTTCCGGCCTAATTTTATTAAGTTCTCCTGAATGCCAAGGAAAAAGCACAACTCTCTATGCTCTCTTGCGTGAGCTAAATCTTCTTAATCGCAGTTCTTATTTTCTTGGAGACAGTTTTGATTATTATCTCGATGGTCTTAATTGTTTAGCTGATACGAAAAGTAATTGGAATAAAGTCTTAAGTATTGATTCTGATGTTATTATTACAGAAATAGACAAAGAAGAAGGCTTACGTAATGCTTTTATGGCAGCGACTTCCGGTCGTCTTGTTTTAGCCACAATTGAAGCCAATTCCGTTTGGGAAGTCATGCTAGCTATTTTAAAACTAAATTTACCCCTAAATTTAAAACTTAATAGTCTACGCATAATAACCAGTCAACGTATCGTTCCTCTAAAAAGAGCAGGAATAGAAACCTCTGAAAGAAAAACTGGCAATCGCCAAAATATCGGTCTTTTCGAAATCCTAAATATCACCCCAAAAATTAAAGAATTTATTACCGAAAAAAAAAGCAGCAAAAATAAAGAAAATTTCTGGGAAGATTTAGGCCGCTTGGCTTTAAAAACAGGCTATGAACCGCTAAGCTTTGATAAACAAAGAAAAACTAAGAATGGAGTAATATGAAAATAACGACAGTTATCCCGGCCTATAACGAAGCAAGCCAAATCGGAACGGTTATCGCTAAACTTAAATCTTATGTTGATGAGATTATTGTTGTCGACGATGCTTCTCACGACAATACTTTTGAAACTGCCAGATTAGCCGGCGCAGTTATTGTTCGACATATAATCAATCGCGGACAAGGAGCGGCTCTACGCACAGGTACTCAACTAGCTCTTGATCGCGGTGCTGACATTATTATCCATTTTGATGCCGACGACCAATTTCAAGCGGAAGATATTCCGGAAATGCTCGCTCCACTGCGCGACGGGTCGGCTGATGCCGTTCTGGGTTCCCGATTTCTGACAAAAAAATCAAATTTACCAAAAACAAAAAAATATATCATTATGCCACTGGCGCGATTTGCTAATCGTTTATTATTCAATATAAAACTAAGTGATCCGCAAAGCGGTTTCCGCGCTTTAAGCCGAAAAAGCGCTGAAAAATTAATTATCGAAAACGACGGCATGGCTCATTGCACGGAAATAATCCACCAATTGTTTAAAAACGGCGACCGGGTTGTTGAGGTGCCGATTACCGTTATCTACCATGAATTCGGACAAAAACTAAGCGGTGGTTTCAAAATAATTAAAGATATAATAATTCAAAAATTAATAAAATAAATATGTTCCAACAACTCCTAGCTATCATCATAATCACTTTTTTCTTAATCCGTCTCTTTGGACAAAAAAAGAAAAAGCAAATTACCTCCAATGAATTTTCCGTCTGGCTTATCTTTTGGTTAATCGCTTTAATCGCAATTATCTTCTTAAAACAAATTGATATTTTAGTCGCTAGTCTCGGTTTCTCAGGCACTGGTATTAATATCCTTGTCTACCTAGCTTTACTTGCCTTGATATTTTTAGTCTTCCGCATGCGTTTAACTATCGCTAAAATGGAAAAAAATATTAGCGAATTAAATCAAGCTTTAACCCTGAAAAAATAAACTATGAAAATTGCTTCGATCGTTTGTACATTTCCTCCTTACGCTGGCGGAATCGGAAACAGCGCTTTTAGAATCAATAAACTGCTTGAGGATAAAAACGAAATTACTTTATTCACACCGGCAACAATAAAACCTTGGCTCCGTTATGGACTTGGCGCTTTTATTCCTCAACTTTTTTGGAAACTTAATAAGTTTGATTACATTTATCTTCATTATCCCTTTTTCGGTACAGCTGAAGTTGTTTGGTTTTTTAAACTCTTTTTCAAGCGGCCAAAACTTATTATCCATTATCACATGGATGTTGATGGCCTAACGCCTATTGCGCGCCTGCTTAGCTTACCAAGTCGATTAATCCGCCGTTCCCTTTTAAATCAAGCTGATACAATTATCGCAGCTAGTTTTGATTATATAAAAGAAAGCCAAATAAAAAATTATTATCAAATTAACCCGGAAAAATTTCGGGAAATCCCTTTTGGCGTTGATACGGAAAAGTTCCAACCAAAAATAGTTAATCAAAAAATTAATAATCAAATAATTGCCAAAGCGCAAGCCATCGTCCATTATGTAAATGATAGATTCATTAAAAAGCATCGTCTAAATATTCTTTTTGTCGGTGGACTTGATTCGGCTCATTATTTTAAAGGAGTGGAAATTCTGCTCAATGCTCTTTTTCTCTCGGTTAATCACAATTGGCGCTTAAAGATTGTCGGAGACGGAAATTTACGCCCGCATTACGAAGAAATAGCCAAACATTTAAAAATTGATAATCAAGTCGATTTTGCCGGCAATGTCGAAGAACCGGAGCTTATTCGTTCTTTCCAAGAAGCTGACCTTTTTGTTTTACCCTCAATTAACAGCAACGAAGCTTTCGGTTTAGTTTTAATCGAGGCTCTTGCCTGCGGTGTTCCGGTTATCGCCTCTGATTTGCCTGGCGTCCGCCGTGTTTTTGAAGATAATAAACAAGGCCTTCTAGCGGAAGCGGGTAATGTTAATGATTTAACAAAAAAATTAGAATTAATCTTTAACGACGAAAAACGCCGTAAAAACATGGCTTCAGCCGCGCGTCGCTTAGCCGAACAAAAATACGATTTAAAAAAGATAAAAGACCGTTTAGAATCTTTATTTGTTTAAATTTTTTTCTAAAAAAATGAAAATAGCTTTAGCTAACAATCTCTATTATCCCTATAACCGCGGTGGCGCGGAAACAGTCGTTAAAAAAATGATTGCTGATTTACGCGCGCAAAATCATGAAGTTATTTTATTTACCTTGCGCCCGAAAAAAAATTCCTCTTCTGAAGAGGCCTCTTCTAAAAATGTCGAGATAAGTGACGAAAATGGTTTAAAAATATATCGCTTCGCTTCTAATTATTCGCGTTTGGCAGAATTCTCCCTCTTTAGAAAAATACTCTGGCATGGCGGCGATATTTTTTCTTTTAAGAAAACTACGGCCATTAAAAAAATATTAACCACCGAAAAGCCGGAACTGATTATTACCCATAATTTAATGGGTCTGGGTTTTCTCTTGCCACGAGCGATTAAAAAATTAAATATCCGCCACGAACATTATCTCCATGACATCCAACTTCTTCACCCGTCCGGATTAATGATGTTTGGAAAAGAAAAGGAAGTTGATAGCCTAAGCACTAAAATTTATCAATTTTTTACCCGTCAATTTTTTAATTCTCCTGCCAAAGTTATTTCTCCTTCCGCCTGGCTATTAAAAGAACATAAGCAACGCGGCTTTTTTAAAGACTCCGCCGAAGAAATAAAAAGATTTAATGTTATAAAAGAAAAAGAATCGCTAAATAGCGACCGAGATGTTGCTCAGAAAAAACAAAAATTCTTATTTGTTGGACAAATTGAAACCCATAAAGGCATCATATTACTTATCCAAGCTTTTAAAAAAGCTAGACAGATAAAATCAGACATTTTTCTAACTATTGCCGGTGACGGCAGTCTATTAGCCGAAGCTAAAAAAATAGCTGGCGAAGACGAACGCATAGAATTCCGCGGACATCTAGATAGTTCGGAAATAAAATCATTAATGGAAGCGAGCGATTGTTTAATCGTCCCTTCTCTTTGCTACGAAAATTCTCCAACCACTATTTACGAAGCGCAAGCTATCAGCTTACCAATCATCGCCGCAAATATCGGTGGTATCCCGGAGATAGTCGAACTAAAAGACAGACTATTTAAGCCAGGCGACGGCGATGATTTAATTAAAAGTATTTTAGAATATTAAGCTTGAAGACCATGCAGTCTTTTATGAGCTTGAATATCAAATATTGTTTTCTTTAATCCATTTTCTAAAGTCACAACCGGCATCCAGCTTAATTCTTCTTTAGCTCGACGAATATCCGGTAAGGCTAGTTCGGAAACGAAAAGCGGACTTTCGACATAGCGAATAGTCGAGGTAGAATTAGTTTGCTTAATTATAATATCAACTAAAGAAGATAATTTAATATCAACATCGGAGCCGACATTTATCGGTCCGGCGATATCAGTCGACATAATTTTAGCTACCGCATCTAAAAGGTCTTCAATATAGCAAAAAGAGGAAGAAAAATTCACATCTCCCGGAATAGTTATTTCTTTATTTTCCAAAGCGTTATTTATAAAATCGGGAATCATTTGATCATCATCTGATTGCATACGCGGACCATAGATTCTAAAAAGACGAATTATTTTAGCGTCAATATTATAAATTGAACGATAATTTTTTACGATTGTTTCGGAAAATCTTTTACCTTCATCATAAGAACCTCTCTCTGATAAGTGATCAACTCGCCCCAGATCACTTTCTTTTAGTTTTATATCCGGTTGATTAACATCTCGCGGACCATAAACAACCGAAGAAGAAAACTGCAAAAATTTACAATTATACTTAACCGCCCAATCAAGCAAATTTTTAATTACATAAGAATTAGCTTGGATATTAGCAATACGATTATCTAAAAAATTGCGTGGCGACATCGGACAAGCTAAATTATAAATTTCCTGAATTCCTTGAAATTCAATTTTGAATTTTCCTAATTCCGGTATCGCTTCAAGATTAAGCGGCTCACTTAAATCATGATTAATAAAAACAAAATCCGGATTGGCTAATAAGTGATCAATATTTTTTTCACTCCCAGTTAAAAAATTATCAATACAAATAACTTTGCATGTTTTTATTAATTCATTGCAAAGATGGAAACCGATAAAACCGGCTCCTCCGGCAATGATTACATTTTTCTTGTCGAAAATAACTTGTTTAGACATATAGTTAATTGCTCAATTTAATTATACCAAGATTAACGCCACCGCTCCAGTCCGCTCCCCAAGCATAAAAAGATTCTTTTAGAGCACCCTGATTATCGAAGATTCTAATATGAGGAGCACCGCCCGGATTAGCACCAAGCGCGATTTCACTAATTCCGTCATTATTAACATCGCCGGCGGTTAGATTCGCTCCACCTTGCCAATTTTTATTATAGGCGGAAAATTTATTTTTAACTTGACCGAAATTATTAAAAATTTTCACTTGCGCTTCCCGTCCTTTTTTCGGAACAGTAATTATTTCCGCCTGATCACGATTTCCTCGACCATCAACATTAGCCACGGCTACATTTACGCCACCACGGAATTTCTTTTCATAAGCCAAAAAAATACTGCTTAACTTCCCTTTCTTGTCAAAAACTCTCACCTGCGGCTCTTGTCCTTCGCCAAAAGCAAGCACTATTTTATTTTCTCCTTTTCCTTCAACATTTCCGGCAGCAATACTCCAAGACCCGACTATTCTTTTATCAACCGCTAAAAATTGATTTTGAATTTTTCCGTTATAATCAAAAATGCGCACCTGAGCAGTGCTATAAGAAGCGGGCACGGAAACTATTTCCAATTGTTCATTATTATCAAAATTTGCTAAAGCAATATTTACACCACCGCGAAAATTCTTATCGTAAGCTAAAAACTTTTTTAATAATTTTCCATCAGAATTAAGAACCATTATATACGGTTCAACGCCAGCCGGAGACCCAACGACTATCTCGTCAATATTGTCACCATTAACATCACCAATAGCGACACTCGAATTCGGTTTAATATTATTTTGACCAAATTGTTTTTTTACTAAATCGCCATTAACGGCCGTTAATTTTACTTCTTGATTTCCGGAAATCGGAAAAACAATCAAACGACCAAGTTTGCTGTATAAACTTTCTTTAGCTAATTCAACCGCTCGATTAAGATCTAAACGACCATTGCCTAATTGTCCGGAATAATTCGGATTAAGACGACTAATATTTTCAGTGGAAGCAAAAAGGATATTAACAATTTCACGTCGATTTAATTCCGGATTAGCTTGTGCAATTAAAGCCAATGAAGCGGAAACAAGCGGAGTGGCTAATGAAGTGCCTGACCAGAAGCCATCATAATATTTATTTGTATCGTTTTTATCGCTTCCCGGAGTCACCGTACTAAAAAAACTTATACCCGGAGCGGCAATATCGACGCAACGAGAACCATAACTAGAAAAATATGCTTTTTGATCAAGCGCATCAGTTGCCGCCACGCCAATCACCATATTTTCTCCGAAATTTCCATCATAACAAGCGGGATAAATCGGTGTTTTATCAATATTATAACCCTCACCGGCCGCTTGCTCATTTCCGGCGGCAGCCACAATCATTACTCCGGCTTTATGAGCGCGAGTAATCGCGTCCTGCATCGCTTCGCTATAATTAAAATTTACAAAACTAAGATTAATAATACTGGCTCCGTTATTAGTCGCATAATCAATCGCGCGAATAACATCGCTAATTTTCCCTTCTCCTTTATCATTTAAAACTTTAAGCGGCATAATCTTTGTTTTCCAAACAACTCCGGCCACTCCTTGGTTATTATTACCTCGGGCGGCAATTATTCCCGCTACCATCGTCCCATGCGAAACTCCAGCTTCAGTCCAATCACCAGAAAATTTCGGGGACGGATTAGAATTATTTAATACAAAATCCCAACCGTTCGCATCATCAGCAAAACCGTTGTTATCATCGTCCTTATTATTTCCCGCTATTTCTCGATCATTATGCCAAATATTATCTTTTAAATCCGGATGATTAATATCAATCCCGGAATCGATTACCGCAATTATAATATTCGGACTTTCGGAAATTTTTTCCCAAGCATTATTAGCGTTAATTTTCGCCAAATACCATTGATTGCGATAATAAGGATCATTAGGAATAATACTCGCCAAAACAGGCTCGGCCAAGACGAGAAAAAGTATAAAAAAAGATGTTATCAGTTTCTTCATATAACATCATTATAATAGCATATCTTTTTGATTTTTTGTAGACGCTTTTTACTGGAGATTTTCAATAACTTTAAGGGTTTCTTCGGCACATTTCCGCCAGCTAAAATTCTTGGTTTGTCTCAGTCCTTTTTCTCTAAGTTCTTCGCGCAAGGCTTTATCGTTAATTATTTTAGCCATAGCGGCAGCAATAGAGTGTTTATCATCCTGATTAAAGTATAGAACGCTATCAGCGGCTATTTCCTTTAAAACATCTAAATTAGAAACGATAGTCGGTAAACCACAAGCCATTGATTCTAAAACTGGAATCCCAAATCCCTCGTGTTTTGACGGGAAAATAAATGCGCTAGCGGCATTATAAATATAAGGCAAGTCTTTTTCTTCGACCCATCCCGGAATATAAACTTCACTATTTAAATTAAACTCCTCAATCGCATATTTAACCTCATCAAAGCCAAAACTAGCATTTCCGATAAGCACTAATTTTTCTTTGATTTCCGGATTATTCTCTCGAACAATCGATAAAGCTTCAATAAGCGCCGGTGTATTTTTTTTCTTTTCTAGGCGGCCGACATAAAGAAAAAATGGCTTAGCAATACCGTATTTATTCAAAATTCCATTTATTTTTTGGTCATCATTAATTGGACGGAATAAATCTTCATTATAACCATTACGGACAACAGAAATTTTTCCCGGCTTTGTTTGCGGATAAAGATTAAAAATTTCATTCTTAGTAAATTCCGAAACTGTTATTATTTTTTCTGCATGCTTAAGCGCAAAAGCGGTTGACCAATAAAGATAATCAACCGACTCAGAAGAATATTTTCCTAAAGTAAAAAGCTTAACAGAAAAATTTATTAAATGTCTGGCAATAGCATTTTTAGTTTTTACTTTTTCCGAAAAATAAAGATTTTGTTCTCGAATAAAAGCAATATCATGGATGGTGTTAATCGACTTACGCGGACTGAATAATGGCAAGGTATGAGCCGGAACAAAAAGAACATCCGGCCGACAAAAAATCATTTCTAAAGATAAACGGCCTAAAGTCCAAAAAGCGTTAAATGGCCATTTTAAATATTTAAAAACAAAATTAGGATTGTCTTTAATAGCTTCAGCTAACTCCGGAGACGGCGGCGTATTTAAATATAACCAGTATTTATTAGTCTTATCGATTATCGCTAAATTTTTTATCAGAAAAAAAGAGTACCATTCGGTACCAGTCTTTAATTTTCGATTGGCGCGCGAAGCATCAATGCCGATTATCATATTTATCTATTCGTCTTAAAAAACCAACCTACCGAGTCGGTAAGTTGATTTATTTTGTCGCTAATATACTGCGTTTATATGAGTCTAAATTATCTAAAGCAATCCCTGTTCCCTTGGCAACGCAAAGCATCGCATCATCCGCGACATAAACAGGAACGCCAGTGGTACGAGAAATTAATTGATCGATATTGCGAAGCAAAGAACTGCCGCCAGTTAATACTATTCCTTTATCCATAATATCAGCCGACAACTCGGGCGGGGTTTTTTGTAAAACTTTTTTAGCGGCGGCGATAATCGCTTCTAATTCATTTTGAATAGCTTCAGTTACATCATCACTAGAAACATTTATACTACGAGGCAAACCGGTAACAATATCACGTCCGCGTATTTCCATATGTAATTTATCTTCCATGTACAAAGCTGATCCAATATTTATTTTTATTTCTTCAGCCGTTCTTTCGCCGATAGCCAAATTATATTTTTTACGGACATATTCTAAAATCGCCGCGTCAAATTTATTACCACCAACGCGAACTGAAGTTGAAGCCACAACTCCACCTAAGGAAATAACGGCCATTTCCGCTGTTCCACCACCGACATCAACAACCATATGACCCGTAGCCGAACCAATCGGAATATCAGCGCCAATCGCGGCCGCTACCGGTTCTTTAATAATATAAGCAGCTTTAGCGCCGGCCGCAATCGTTGCTTCGATAACCGCGCGACGTTCAGTCGAAGAAATTCCGGCCGGAACGGCAACCATAACTTCCGGACGAAAAAAACGAATACCGCCTAAAGTTTTATTAATAAAATAACGAATCATCGCTTCCGTCGCTTTATAATCGGCAATTACTCCGTCTTTAAGAGGACAAACCGCGGTAATAGTATCCGGCGTGCGACCAATCATATCTTTAGCTTCATTTCCGACCGCTAAAATTTTCTTGTCGGTAATCGAAACGGCCACGACGCTCGGTTCGTTAATAACGATACCGCGCTTCGGCAGATAGACAAGAGTATAAGTTGTTCCGAGATCAATCCCGATTTTTTTGATAAACATAATAAAAACTTGACTAACTTATCTTAGTATTTTTAGATACTTTAGTCAAATTAATCTATTCCTCGTAATCACGATCCTCATTTTCATCTACTTCTTCTTTTTTCTCCTTTCGACCAACAATTTTTATCACTTTCTCGGCAAATTCGAAAGTATCAAACTCTTCTTTAAAGAAAAAATAATCAGCGCCAAGTTCAAGCGAACGGCTGCGGCTATCTTCATCGCTCAAATCAGTAAAAATAAAAATTTCTTTTTCACTTAACTCATCATCGCTCTTAATTCTTTTAATAACTTCAAAACCATCAATTTTTGGTAAAATTAAATCTAAAATAATATAATCCGGATCATAATCTTTAATATTAGAGATCAGTTCATCTATTTCTTCTTCCGCTTCGCTTACCTCAACATCTAAATCGGCTGCCTGGAATTGCGATTCTAATCCGTATAATATATCGGCATCGTCTTCGACGATAAATATTTTTTTGGACATAAATTTTATTTTAATAATAATTAATTTTATTTTAACGGTTTCCACCAAGCGGGATTATTTTTGTACCATTCAACCGTCGCGGCTAAACCAGTGTTAAAATCTATCTGCGGTTCCCAACCTAATTCATTTTTTGCTTTTGAATAATCGATAGCGTAGCGTAAATCATGACCTAAACGATCGGCGACATGTTCAACCATTTCTTCGCCCTTGCCCATTAACTGTAAAATTAAATTTGTAATTTCTAAATTAGTCTTTTCACCATTACCGCCCAAGCAATAAGTTTCGCCAATTTTTCCTTTTCTAATAATGAAATCTACGCCGCGATTATGATCATCAACATGAATCCAATCGCGAATATTCTTCCCTTCACCATAAACAGCCACTTTTTTTCCTTCAATTAAATTTGTAGTAAAAAGAGGAATTAATTTTTCCGGATATTGATAAGGTCCATAATTATTTGAACAATTAGAAATTGTTACCCTCAAGCCATGAGTATGAAAATAAGCACGAACTAAATGATCAGAACTAGCTTTTGAAGCGCTATAAGGCGAACGCGGATCATACGGAGTTTTTTCATTGAATTTTGGACTATCCTTTTTTAGCGAGCCAAAAACTTCATCCGTAGAAATATGATGGAAGCGAATATTGCCATTATTTTTAGCCGCTTCTAAAAGAACACGTGTTCCTTCGACATTAGTTTTAATAAAAGCACCACTATCTTTAATCGAACGATCGACATGGCTTTCAGCCGCAAAATGAACAATAACATCTATTCCCTTAACGAGTTCATTCACTAATTTTTCGTCGGTAATATCGCCTTTAACAAATTTATAATTAGAATTATTTTCAATATCGCGCAAATTTTCTAAATTTCCGGCGTAAGTCAAAGCATCGAGATTAATAATAAAATCCTCCGGATAATTTTTAAACCAATAATGGATAAAATTCGAACCGATAAAACCGGCGCCACCGGTAACAAGCAATCTCATAATTAAGCTGATAATTTTTTAATTATTTCTTCGGCCTCACCTTCCTGATATTCTTTTCTCGGCCAAGGACCAAGACCGTCGCCCTCGTGGCGCGGAATTAAATGAAAATGAAGATGCGGTACTTCCTGTCCGGCGACCTCGCCATTATTTTCCGAAACATTATAACCGGCTATCCCTAATTTTCCCTTCATTATTCGGCCGATTTTTTTAATCGCTAAAATAAGCGCTGCTAATTCTTCTTCACTTATCTCTTCTAAATTTTCATAATGTTTTTTCGGCACAACTAAAGTATGACCGGGATTGAGCGGCTTGATATCTAAGAAAGCTAGAACATTCTCATCTTCATAGACTTTATAACAAGGAATTTCACCGTCAATTATTTTACAAAATATGCACATATAAATTTATAATAATTTTATGGTAGGACTTATACTTTTGAGCGATTTATAATTTCGTAGAGCAAAAACGAATGTTAATGAGTTTTTGCCACAGAAATTATCATGAGCGAAAAGGTATGAGTCCTGACATAAATTACATTCTACTCTATTTTATAAGGGCTATCAGTCATCTTCTCCCATCTAATTTCATCTATCTCTTCTTTCTTTCCAACTCCTTTATATAATTTATCAGGAAAATTTATTGAGGTCGCCGGACTCTTAGAAACGCATTTATAACCATGAACAACTCCCGGCGGAACAATCACGGTACACGGATGGCTCTCGCCGACAATCATTTCTAACTTTTCTCCCTTAGTGCTCGAGCCCTCGCGTCTATCCCATAAACAAAGTTTAAAATCACCGCCACCCGGAAAAATAAAATAATCCGTTTGATAAACATGTTCGTGCGGTCCGCGAACAATGCCCGGCAAAGTGACACTAAGATAAGCCATGGCCACACCGGAATCAACCTCATCACGACGATATATTTCCATTAAATATCCGCGATTGTCTTCGTATTTATTTAAATCTTTTATTACGACTCCGTTAATCATATAAATTATGTAAATAAAATATAACTATAAATAAAAATAATTAAATCTTGATTAAGCTGTTCTGCGCGCCGAAATGAGCCACTTTAGCGGCAGCGTTCTGTAAGCTTAAATGTAAAGCCTTCTCAATATTACCACCCAAAATTGTCCAACCGGCGGCAAAGGAAGAATTAAAAATATCACCGACTCCGGTAGTATCAACACATTTTGTCTCTTTTATATTACTGCGTGCGATAATCTTATTTCCATCAAAAACAACCGCGCCATCCCTGCCTAAAGTAATAATAACAATTTTCGGACCAAAGCTATGAATTATTCTGATTAATTTTTCCGTATCATTTAAAGTTTTGTATTTCGCTCCTTTATATTCTTCGGAATTTACTACTAAAGCCAGGGCCTCGTCTTTATTACAAGCAAACACGGTTGTTTTTGCCAAATATTTTCTTATTTTAGCTAGCCCGCCGACAAGCTGAGTCATACCGGGATTCCAAAATACTTTTGGCCCATTAGGTTCAACAACAGAAAAAATCTTTTTTAAATTATTTTCCCAATCACCGGATAAAGAGGCGATATAAATAGATTTAGTATTCTTTAAACTAGTAATTTCCTTCTCTTTTATTGTTAATCTATTATTAGCGCCACGCTGAGCAAAAATAATTCTTTCGCCATTCGGAGAAATAAGAATAAAAGAAGAACCGCTTTCCTCGTTATTTATTTTCTGGATTAAACTGGTATTAACACCACGAGTCCGTAAATTTTCTCCAATTAATTTTCCTCGATGATCATTGCCAATTGGAGCGATACAAGCCACTTTCAAACCGAAGTTGGCTAAACAAGCGGCGGCATTAGCCGCTCCGCCACCGAAAGAATAATGAAATTTATCTACTTTTATCTTCGCTCCGGATTCAAATGCTAAAAGTTTTTGACGTAAAATATCACCGGTATTATCTAATAGAACTCCTTGATCGGTAAAAAAAGATATATCATAAGTTGTCCCCCCAATTGTTATAAAATCGTATTTCATAAGTATTTATATTATATATATCATATCATACAAAAGACTTCTTATCCAAAAAGAACGGCTTTACTCTCTTTGATACTAAAACCGCTAAATTAAAAAGAATCAGAGCAGATAAAAAGCTCCAAGCGCATTGGTGGACCACGGTTAACCAAAAACTTTTTTGCCAGAGGAAAAAAGCCACATTTTCTGTACTAAATATATAAAAAATAGCCGCCGCTAAAATATTATAAAAAAAGGTTGCGCCGGCCATAATAGCTAACAAAGAATAAAAAGAGCGATTAGTAAGCAAATTTTTTAAAATCCATTCAGAAAAAAGAAGACAGGCAAAAAAGACGATAATATAAAAACCAAAAAAATTAAAAGACATAACATCTAACCAAAGACCGGCAATCAAAGTGGAAATTAAAGCCGCTCGAAAATCTAAAAAAAATAAAATAAAAATTAAAACAATTAACAATAAATTTATTTGACAAAAAGGACTCGGTAAAGCGCTGATAAATGAAAACTGCAACAAAGCCGAAAGAGACATGATGCCTACTAAAATTAATATTTGCCAGATATTCTTTAACATAAGCTTTAAAGAATAATTATTGTCACTACCGTTAAATCATCTAGGTTAACCAAAGGCTCGATAGTCGCATCCTGCCAAACTTCGTTACTTTCATTACGAATTTCAATAACTTTTCCAATTACTAAACCGCGCGGAATCTTATCTCCCAAACCGGAAGTAATTACCGTATCACCGACTGAAATAACTTCTAATTGAGGAATATAATTCATCTTAATAGTCAGTCCTAAATCACCGTCAGCAATTCCTTGTGTTTTAGTGGAATTTTGAATAGCGGCTGCTAATTTGCATTCTTGACTAGTCGTCAAACAAATTTTTGCGCTTGTTTCTTTTACTTCAATAATTTTGCCAATTATCATTCCCTCTTCATTAACCGCTCCTTGTCCGATAGCTAAACCATCTTTTGTTCCTTTATTAATAATAAGATCTTGTCCCGCTCCGCTTCCTTCGGCTAAAGATTCACGAGAAATCACTTCCGCCGCTACCGCCTTAAAATTATTAGTTGTGACAAAATTTAATTGACTGCGCAATTTTGTGTTTTCTTCCTTTAATTCTTTTTCTTGAGAATTAGCTACTGTTAAAATAGCTACTTCCTTCGTTAATTCATCGATTTTAGCTAAAAGCGATTCTTGAGTAACATGATCTAAATAAGAACGATTAAAAGAATTACCCCACGAATAAAAACGGCTATTTAAAGACCCAAAAAAATTCAAAATAGCATTTTCAAGCGGACGAGAAACTCCAACGCCATGTAAAAAAATAAGTAATCCAAAAACTACAAAAAAAATTAAAATCGGATTGTTTTTTTTAATTCTCATGCCAAAAATATTATTTTTTTTATTCAACTATATTAGCCAAAACGACTTTTTCCAATAATTCTTTATTACCCAAAAGCAAACCGGTTCCTCGCGTCACGCAAGTTAACGGATCATCGACAATCTTGACCGGAATCTTGGCGGCTTGAGAAATCGCTTCATCAAGACCGCGCAATAACGCGCCGCCACCGGAAAGATATAAACCGCGTTCATAAATATCGGAAACAAGCTCCGGCGGAGTCGTTTCCAAAATTGTTTTAATGGTTTCAATTATCTTATTAACCGTTCGACTGATAGCTTCACGAACTTGTTTATCATTAATCATAATCGCTTTCGGCAAACCGGTTAAAAGATCGCGTCCGCGAACTTCAATCTCTTTCGGTTCATTAAGCGGCATAGCCGATCCGATATTAACTTTAATGCTTTCGGCTAATTGTTCGCCGATTAAAATATTAAATTCCTCACGAATATATTCAATAATATTATTATCAAATTCATTTCCGGCCGCTTTTAACGAGCGCCAAGTAACCACCCCGCCTAAAGAAATAACCGCAATCTCACTAGTGCCGCCGCCGATATCAACAATCATAGTGGCTGTCGCTTCGGTAACCGGCAAACGTGCGCCAATAGCCGCGGCCATCGCTTCTTCAATTAAATATACTTTTCTAGCGCCGGCCGAACGAGCGGCATCTTCAACGGCTTTCTTCTCTACCTCGGTCAAATCTAACGGAATACCGATTACGACGCGCGGACGAGCAATTAAAGTAAAGTTTTCATTATGAACTTTAGTAATAAAATATTTCAACATCTTCTCGGTAATTTCGAAATCAGAAATTACCCCATCGACTAAAGGTTTAATCGCCTCAATATGTCCTGGAGTTTTGCCAACCATTTTTTTCGCCGCTTCGCCAACTTCTAATATTTCATTTGTGCGCTTATTGATAGCAACCACACTCGGTTCATTAATTACGACTCCTTTGTCAGCAACATAAACTAAAGTATTTCTCGTACCCAAGTCGATTCCTAAATCATGGCTGAATTTTCCGATGAGATTGTTGAACATATATCTTTAAAACTATTTTATAACTATTTTATTTTTTCGCTTAGTTCATTTATTTTTATTAACTGACTTTCAGCGCTCGAACGATGTTTTAATTCAACATTTCCGCCAGCTAAAGTTTTTTTGCTGACAACTATGCGATAAGGACAACCGATTAAATCAGCATCAACAAATTTTTCACCCGCTTGAAGTTCGCGATCATCATATAACACATCAATTCCTTGCTTAATTAAATCCTGATAAATATTTTCCGCAGCTTCATTTTCATTAAGAGATAAAAGATGGACTTTAAAAGGAGCAACATTTTCCGGCCAAATAATTCCTTTTTCATCATGGCAAACCTCTACGATTGTGCCCATGAGACGACTTATGCCTAAGCCATAACAACCCATAATAACCGGCTTTTTCTCGCCATCTTTATCTTGGTATTTTAAATCGAATGGGTCTGAATACTTTGTGCCAAGTTTAAAAATATTGCCGGCCTCAACCGATTTTTCTTCTCTTAAATCTTTGCGCCCACATTTCGGACAAGTATTTTGATCGGCAATAATTTCTTTATTAACCGCCATTTTACAATCATCACAAACATAAATTATATCTTCACCGGCATCAGTTAAAGTCTGAAACTCATGGGAATATTTAGAGAAGCTACCGCCTGAAGCATAAGTTAAATAAGTCTTCTCTTCTAACCCAATTCGACGAAAAATATTTTTATACGCGACAATCGCTCTTTCGTAATAATTATCCAAATCCTCTTGATTAGCATGAAAAGAATATAAATCTTTCATTAAAAATTCTCGTCCGCGAAGCAATCCCGACTTAGCTCTTTTTTCATTGCGAAACTTATTCTGAATCTGAAATACGGCCATCGGAAGTTCGCGATATGAATTAATAAATTTTTTAGCGAGTGGAGTTACCACTTCTTCATGGGTCGGATTAAGCGCATATTCTTTTTCATCCAGACCACTGGTTTTAAATAAAACATCTAGCGTATCCCAACGTCCGGTAGCTTGCCAGTTTTCACGTGGAGCTAAAGAAGGCATGTTTATTTCTTGACCATCAATTGCCACCATTTCTTCGGTAACAATATTTTTTATTTTATTTATCACTTTCCATCCAAGAGGCAAAAATGAATAAACTCCAGCCGCGGATTTATCAACAAAACCGGCTCGAATTAAGGCCTGAGCATTAAAGCTGGCTTCGTCTTTCGGTAATTCTTTTATTGTTCTGGTGAAGAGTTTAGATTGTTTCATATATTGAATAATTATCTTTATCCTATCTTAAAAATATATGCCTGTAAAGTTAGTGTTTTGCCATCTTTTTGAGCGCCGCCTTAACACGTTCGCCGCTATCAGTAATACCTGGCTCAATCATATTTAACGCCGTGCGCGCTTCGTTTAAAGAATAGCCTAAAGTCATTAAAGCATCAATTTCATCACTACCGGAAACACCAATCGCTTCTAAAGAAGAAATTCCGCCGGCGCCGCGCAAAACTTTTGTTTTTAATTCTAGAACAATTCTTTCAGCTGTCTTTTTACCAATACCGGAAACTTTAGTTAAAAGCGTGGCATCGCCGCGAATAATTGCCTCCTTAATATCTTCGGAACTAGCCATCGAAATTACACCTAAAGCGGATTTCGGACCGACACCGGAAACAGTTAATAATAATTTAAATAATTCTAAATCTTCCGCGGTTTTAAAACCATAAAGATCATCAGCGTCCTCTTTAATCTGATGGTGAGTAAATATTTCCGCCTCCCCGCTAACTTTTAATTCACTTAAAAAACTTTCGCCGATAAAAACTTGATAACCGATATTATTCACTTCTAAAATAGCGTAATTTAACGATTTGCTGATAATTTTTCCATGCAAGTAGGCAATCATATTTAAAAAAATTTAAACTTGAGACTTATAAAACTAAAGGCTTATTTCTGATTTAATCTTCTAATCACGCTTAACACCGGCAAGGTTCCAAGACCACTAGGCACCGCATCAAAATCAAATTCTAAATAAGCAATCGTTCCCCCGCCACCGCCATGGGCTTCGGTTAATTCTTTTTCCGTTTTCGCGTCCCAAAGATTATCTAACTTAATTTCAATTATATCATAATTCGGCTTAACAATCTCGACCTTATCGCCTATTTTTAAAGTATTGTGGACTTGAAAATAAATTCTGAACTTCTTCCCTTGTCTTTCTTCTAAATTTATAATTTGACCACAGAATTCCCAAGGACTAACGTTATGGGAATTAATAATATTTTGGTCGGCTTTAGTTCCTAAAAGAAACCCGGTCGTATATCCACGATGAACTAATTTTGTTTCTAATTCTTTTTCTAAAGAATCTAATTCTTTCTTAAATTTAGTGGCCGGCGTTTTTTTATTGATTAATTCTAAGGCATAACGATAAATACCGCAAACAACCGCTTGATAATAAACACTTTTAGCGCGACCCTCAATTTTAAAGCTGGTTACGCCCACGCTAGCTAAATCTTTCAAATATTTTAACAAGCACAAATCTTTTGAATTTAATAAATATGTGCCGTGACGTTCTTCAACCATTTCTAATTCTTCCGGATGATTGCCGGTTTTTAGCGTAACATCATATTCCCAACGACAAGGCTGGGCGCAATCGCCGAGATTACCGCTTCGATCAACGATTAATTTAGACAAGAAACAACGGCCGGAATAAGCCATACACATCGCCCCATGGACAAAATATTCTAAATCAATTTTTGGCGCCGCCAAATGGATTTCTTTTATTTCTTTTAACGTCACTTCCCGACCCAAAACTATTCTTTTCACGCCTTGACTGGCCCAAAATTTAACCGCCTCTAAATTAGTGCAATTGGCCTGAGTCGAAAGATGGATTTCTGCTTTCGGCCAATTTTTTTTGACAAGCGCAATAATACCTGGGTCAGAAACAATAAGAGCATCAACTTTCATCGCCTTCAAGGCTTTGATATAAGCCGGAATTTTTTTTATATGTTCATTATGGGCAAAAATATTCACTGTTGCATAAACTTTTTTCTGCCGATCATGCGCGTATTTCACCGCTTCTTTTATTCCCTGTAAATCAAAATCATTAATGCGAACGCGCAAAGAAAAATCTGGAATACCCAAATAGACCGCATCAGCGCCATAAGCGAAAGCGGTTTTCATTTTCAAAAAATTTCCAGCCGGAGCGAGTAGTTCCAGATTTTTCATATTTCTAATCTTTTATTTTCTATTTACTTTAATCTTTCTTAGCAAACTATTCCTTCTTAAATCCGCCAGCAAAAGCCTTTAGAATTTCAACTGGAGTTACAAACACGACCGTATTAGATTGGTCGCTTGATATATCATTAATTGATTGTAGAGTTCTTAGATGCAAGGCTCCGTCGGAGGCAGCTAAAGTCTTAGCAGCCTTAGCGATATTTTCGGCAGCGGCCAATTCTCCTTCAGAATTAATAATAACCGCTCTCTTTTCGCGTTCCGCTTCGGCTTGCTTAGCGATTGTTCTCTCCATTGATTCAGGAAGTGAAACATCTTTTAACTCAACATTATTAACTTTAATTCCCCATTCATCAGTTTCTTTATCAACAATCTCTTTAATGCGTTCCGCAATTTTTTCGCGCTGACCTAAAAGTTCATCAAGACTAGCTTCACCGACAATATTACGCATAGTTGTTTGCGCATATTGGCTAACAGCATAATAAAAATTCTCGACTTCGACGACTGCTTTAGCGGCATCGGCGACTTTATAATAAATAACGGCATTAACAGTTACGGAAACATTATCGCGAGTAATCGCTTTTTGGTCCGGAACATCAACCGCTTTGATACGAATATCGACTTTCTTAAAAGTCTGGAAGACTGGAATAAGTAAGCGCCAGCCCGGCTGCATCGTATAAGAATAACGACCCATCGTGAAGACGACTCCTCTTTCCCATTGATTAACCTGCTTTAAACAAGATAACACTAGAACCAGGATGATAAATCCTAACCAAAGAATTGGCATAAATTTAAAAGTTAGTTTTTCAAAATTAAATTAATAAATTAATTATTTTACTATTAAAGCGATAGCAAACTTACAATCATCAATCTTAACTTCTTTGATGGCCCGCCCTTCATTAACCGCGGCTACGATATCCAACGAACTGCTCAAAGTATCTTTCATAATTTCCGCGCCTTTGGCTTTTATAACTTCATTTATTTCTTCACTGGCGCCAATAACCGAAACCTGAGTGGAATCGGAAATTGATAAATTATTATCTTTTCTTAAATTATTAATCAATCGGATTAACTCTCTCTTAATTCCTTCTTTTTTAAGCTCCGGAGTAATAACGGTATCGAGTTCAACTTCAATATTACCTTCCGTTTTAGCGAATTTAACAGCCGTTAAATTTAATTCATCTTTTAATAAATCAACATATTCGCCAGCTAACTCCTTCTCCGCTTTAACGGTAATTGAACTGAGCATTTGTCTAATCTTTATTCCCGCTTCATCGCGTTTCGCTAACCCGAGCTCAACAATATTTCTAGTAATTTCCATTTGTGCTAAAGCATTATTTTCTCCTTCGCTTAATTCGTTAAATTCCGTCCAAGCTTCAAGATGGACTGATTTATTCTTATCGGAAAAATTATAACCACTGGCTTTCTGCCAAAGATTTTCCGCCATAAACGGCATCGCCGGCGCCATTAATTTTGCGAGTTCCGCAAAAACATAACGTGTAGTTATTAAAGCATTTTTCTTATCGGCTTCGTCATCGGATTTAAAGCGATCACGACTGCGGCGCAAATACCAAGTGGAAAGTTCATCGACAAAATCAGCAATCGGACGAGTCGCTTTCGGAAGATTATAGACTTCCATCGCCTCGGTGATTTCTTTATTCAATAATTTTAATTTAGCAACAATCCAAATATCTAAAACATTAGCGCTTTCTGGCGCAACAATTCCCTCTTTAATTTCTCCAACATACATTTCATAAAATTTATAAACATTCCATAAAACCATAATATTTTTGCGCAGCGCTTCTTCAACTCCCTTCTCGGAAAAATTAAGATTTTCCGCGAGCATAACCGGCGAAGACAATAAATATGCGCGCAAAGCATCGGAGCCATATTTTTCCATTACGAGTAGCGGATCAGGATAATTTTTTAATTTCTTCGACATCTTTTTGCCATCTTCAGCGAGAACAATACCATTGGCAATAACATTTTGAAAAGCTCTCTCGCCTCTTAAAGCACCAGAAATAACCTGGAGATAATAAAACCAAGTTCGGCATTGATCAACGCCTTCGGCAATAAATTGCGCCGGAAAATCTTTCTCCAGTTTCTCTTTATTATCAAACGGATAATGTAACTCCGCATAAGGCATCGAGCCGGATTCAAACCAACAATCAATAACATCGGGGATACGCTTCATTTCCCCGCCGCATTCTGGACAGGCAAAAGTTAACGGATCAACTTTATCTTTATGAATATCGTCAATCTTTTTTCCAGTTAAAGTTTCCAGTTCATTAACGCTGCCGACAACATGGCGGTGGCCGTTAGCGCACTCCCAAATCGGAATAGC
>CAYIZF010000003.1:0-14132 GCA_964367825.1 uncultured Gammaproteobacteria bacterium
ATGTAAAACCGGAGAATGCCGAAAAAGCCCATCTAGAACTTTTAGAAATTGAAAAAGAAATATTTAAAGGTTTAGGTATTCCTTTCCAGGTGGTTGACCATTGTACCGCTGATTTAGGCGCGCCTTCAATTAGAACATATGATCTCGAGGCTTGGATGCCGGGTAAACCGGCCAGTGACGGTAGTGCCGGGGCTTGGGCAGAAGTGACTTCAACTTCTAATTGCACCGATTATCAATCGCGAGCAATGAATACAAAATACAAAAAAGCTAATGGCGAAAAAGAATTTGTTTATACTTTAAACGGAACAGCTATTGCTATTACCAGATGTTTAATTGCTATTTTGGAAAATAATCAAAATGTTGATGGATCGATTAATATCCCCGAATCTTTGGCTAAATATATGCCAAAAGGACATGAAAAAATATCACCTAGAAAAAAATAAGCATGTTTAGGAAGATTACCACAAGTTTATTAATTATTTTTATTTTTTGTCCGTTAATTGCTGAAGCGGCGGTTTTGCCAACCTCTTATCCCCGATTAGCTAATTATTTCTTAAAATGGGAAATAAAAGATGATGAGGTAAGGGAGTTAGCTAAATGGAATCTGTTAATTCTTGATATGGAAACTCAAATTAACAGTGAAAAGCAACTATTAGAAATAAAAAAAATAAATCCTAATATAATTCTTCTCGCTTATATTAATTCAATTGAATTAATGGATAATGTCGGAATTTATCGTAATGCGGTTTTGCGCAACCAGTTAGCTTCCGGTTTAAGCGACTCTTGGTGGCTTAGGGATCAAAATGGCAATAAAATTTCTAATTGGCCGGGTAGTTCAATGCTTAATCTAACAGACAAAGGAAAAACTGATGCTGCCGGAAAACGTTTTAATGATTATCTGCCTAATTTTGTTATTAATGAAATAAAATCAAGCGGTCTTTGGGATGGAATTTTTTATGATAATACTTGGGGTGATGTGGCTTGGATTAATAGTGGAAATATTGATGCTAATGACGATCGACAAAAAGACGAGATTACTGAACTTAATTCCGCTTGGGCGAATGGTTTTGAAAAAGTTTTAGCCACTACTAGAAAATTAGCTGGAAATGATTTTATTATTGTCGGTAACGGACGCGTTTATGAAGGTTATCAAAAATTATTGAACGGTATGATGTTAGAAGATTTTCCTTCATCTTGGGAAAATGGCGGTACTTGGACAGGTTCAATGAAAACTTATTTGCATTTACCGAGTGTTAACATTACACCGAATGTTTCAATTATAAATAGTTTTAATAAAAGCCAAACAGATTATCGTTATTTTAGATATGGGTTAGCTAGCGCTCTTTTAGGTAATGGTTTTTATAGTTTTGATTACGATACTACCGATCATAGTCAGGCTTGGTGGTATGATGAATACGATGTTAATCTTGGACCGGCCGTTTCTGGTGCCTATAATCTTCTCGATAGTAAAGACACGAGTATTAAGACTGGGTTATGGCGTCGCGATTTTAAATATGGTTCAGCAATCGTTAATTCTACCGACAAGGAACAGTTATATGTTTTTTCTAAAGAAGATATTGAAAAAATAAAAGGAGCACAAGATCCAAATTTTAATACCGGTTTAAAAATAAATTATTTAAAACTAGCCGCTAAAGATGGAATTGTTCTTTTACGTTACAGCAATAGTATAAATAACGCCGCTTTTACTAATGGATATTTTTACCGTATATATAATTTTAAGGGTAATCAGGTAAAGAATGGGTTTTTCTCTTATTTAAATAATTTTCCCGGCGGACAAGAAATTATAGTTGCTAGACAAGAAACAACCATACAGGATGTGAATTTAACTGCTGGCACCGGTTTAATAACTTTGCAGAAAAATGGATCAAAGGTGGCTACTTTTTATCCATATACTAAAAATTATAAAGGAAAAGTAAATTTAGCGGCTAAAATTAGCGAAGGATATATTCGTCAAATAATTACCGGCACCGATGTCGGCGGCGGACCACAGGTGGGAATTTTTTCTCCAACAGGGAAAGCAACCGGATTCTTTTTTGCTTATGATAAAAATTCACGTGGCGGTGTTAATATAGCCCTTGGAGATATTGATAATGATAATCAAGACGAAATAGTTACTGGACCGGGCACCGGGCTTGAACCGCTTATAAAAATATTCTCTCAGAAAGGTGTTTTAAAAAATAGTTTTTTAGCTTACGATAAAAACTTTAGAGGCGGAGTAAGTGTGGCTATAGGCGATGTTAATAATGACGGAAAAAATGAAATAATTACCGGACCAATAAGCGGAGGAGGACCGCATGTTCGAATATTTGATAATCAAGGAAAAGCGATTGGCGGATTTTTCGCCTTTGATAAAAGTTATCGTGGCGGGATAAAAGTTGGTGTTAGTGATATTAATGAAGATGGAATCCAAGATATTTTAGTCGGAATAAAAAATTTTTATTAAAAATATATGATAAAACTTTTTAAACGTAACCGTAATTGGTTAAAAGATAACTGGTTTGTTCATCTTTGGGAAAAAGGCCGCGCGCGTTTTTTTCGAATGAGTCGCGGACATTTAGCTCTGGCTATATTTCTTGGAATGTTAATCGTCGTATTATCAGCATTAGTAGTAGCTTTTCATTTATATCACCCATCTGTTAGAGGTATTATTAATCAACCTTTACCGGAAAGAATAGAACTCGATTTAAATAATCCGCCGTTAATTTTTGATTTTTCTACACCTATTACTTCTTTTGGTAGTAATGAAGCTGTGGAATTAAAAATAAATTTACATAATGATGGGCAGATTCCGGTTAGCAATATAGAAATTAATTTTTTAATGCTTGATAAAAATTTTTCTGTTAATCGAATAAAATTAAGCGCTGATACTAACGAATCAGGAATAACAATAAATAATAAGAAAATAACCATCGATTCGCTAAGTGCAGATGAAGACAAAGAGATAGTAATTGAGGTTTCTTTTAAAAACAATAATTCAGCTACTAGAATAGTTAAATGGCAAACGCAGGAAGAATATTCTATTAAAGGGCAAATCGTAAAAGAATCAACGGTCTTACCGAGTTTATATCTAAAGGCAGAATTACAAGCTCAGGCAGTTATTTATTACAATAGCCCACAGGGCGATGAATTAGGCAGTGGACCATTACCACCTTTAGTCGGTTTACCAACTAATTATTGGGTATTTTTTGATGTTAAAAGCACCGGTGAATTTAAAGATGTAGTTTTTAGCGCTAAACTTCCGGAAGAAGTAGAGTTAACCGGAATGCGCTCTTTACTAGCTGGTGATTTTTTCTACAATGCTTCTTCACGACAAATTATTTGGAAAATTCCTGAATTAAAAAATCAAGATGATAGTTATCGTGTTGGTTTCGAAATTCAATTCATACCAGACGAACAACAGGTTGGTGATTCGGCCGTTCTTCTAAGTAATTTACAGTGTTACGCTCTTGATAGTTTAGTAAGCGGCGAGAGACAGATGAAGCTTAAAGATTTAAACACCAATTTAGATTTTGATAAAATAAATAAAGGCGCCGGCATAATCGATCGCCCTTAATAATATGATAAATTATTTGCGGCAATTTTTAAAACCTAAATACGAAACTTTAAATGTTATCGAAATAGATGCAAAAAAAATTATTGCTAATTTTAACTATTTAAAAACACGGCAGGGAAGCGCGGAAATTTTTCCAGTTTTAAAATCGAATGCTTATGGCCATGGCCTGAAAGAAATGTGTTTGATTATTAATAAAACGTCTGCCCCAATGATTGCTGTTGATTCTTTCCCGGAAGCACAAATAGCCTGGCGATTTTTTAAAAGAAAAGTTTTAATTCTTGGTGAAATGCCTTTAGGTGCTTATGATTATTGCGATTTTGAACGGACAGAATTTGTTGTTTATAATAATGAAACTTTAAAACATTTAGCCCGTTATAAAAAAAGGGCTAAGGTACATCTTTTTGTTAATTCGGGCATGAACCGTGAAGGCATTAAAGATATAAAAGAATTTATAAAGAATAATAAAACATATTTAGATAAGATTGATATTGTCGGATTATGTTCTCATCTTGCCTCGGCTGATGAACGATCAATTCTTAATCAAGCGCAGGAAGATGAATTTGTTAAAGCTTTGGAATATTTACGTGCCGCTAATTATTATCCCCGTTGGATTCATCTTGGTAATTCTGCTGGCTTATTAAAACTGCATAATAATCTTTTGACGGCTTATCGTCCCGGTTTAGCTCTTTACGGTTATGATCCCTTATATGATTCCGAGGAAACAGAATTTGAAAAAAATTCTATTTTGCAGCCAGCTTTAAAAGTAAAATCAAAAGTCGTTTCTGTGCAAAAATTATTACCAGGTGAAACTGTTTCTTATAATGAAAGCTATCGCGCAACTAATAAAACAAATATTGCAATTATTCCTTTCGGCTATTTTGAAGGTCTTGATAGACGTTTGTCGAATAACGCTGAATTTCTCGTCTTAGGAATTGATGGAAACAAATATGCGTCAATTGCCGGAAAAATTTGCATGAATTTAACCTGTCTCGATACCGGTGAGAGGGGTGTTAGTAAAGGGGATGGGGTAATTATAGTTTCCGATAATAAAGAAGACAGAAATTCAGTTCTGAATCTATCTCGCTTAATAAATATCATCCCTTATGAATTTTTGATTCGTCTTCAGCCGGGCTTAAAAAGAGAAATAATTTGGTAAAAATAAAGAATTTATAAATACATAAATAAGGGCCTAAAAGACATTTTTTGTATCTTATGTCAAGAATGATAACATATTCCAAAAAAGTTAAAAAAGATTATCAGCGTAATAAGCTAGTCAACCCTTTTTTCATAAACCGAAAAAAGGGAAGAATGGGCATGTTTTTGCTATTGTGAGCATTGCAAGTATTGTTTTTATTATTTCTCTTTTTTGGTTTTTTTGTTTTTCACCAGTTTGGCGGATTAACAACATTAAAGTGGAGGGCTTGACAAGGATATCAGATGAAAATATTAAGGCAAAAATTCAAGAACAAATGAATCAAAAACGTTATGGATTTTTCAAACAAAACAATATCTGGATTTTTAATAAAGATGAAGCGCGTGAAATTATCTTATCGTCATATAACTTAGCCTCTTTAGATATAATTAAGCAGCCCGCTAAAACTTTATTTGTTAAAGTTGGAGAGCGTCCTTATTCTTTTATTTTTCAACAGGGAAATGACTTTTTTTACGCCTCGATTGACGCTTATGTCATCCGCGAGGAAAATGTTTCCGAAGATGATAAGTCACGTTATTTAATATTAGAAAATAAAAATAATATTGATTTAATTGATTCAAATAATAAGATAAACATTTCCGATGAATATCTACAATTTATTTTAGATTTAGCCAATAATTTATCAGCTGTCCCGGAATTATCAGTCGAACGTTTTATTATTGATCGAGAATTTAATACAGTTCAAGTAAAGTTTCGTGAAGGGCCATTGGTATACTTTAATATTAAAAGCGGCGCTAAGGAGCAAATTAATCGCTTAGTCCTTGTAAAAAGAGAGAAAATAAAGGATAATTTTAGTAAGACTAATTATATCGATCTCCGTTATGGTGATCGGATATTTATTCATTAATTACAAATCATATGGACATGGAAAGCGCTTTTAAATTCTTTTTCTTTTTTGCCATAATTATTTTTTGTGCGGTTGTTATCGGATTATTCTTAATTGCCATAAAAATAATTTTATTATTTCAGCCGGACGTTCAGTTTATGGGGGTTTTGTTTAATATGGCTATGCCTATATATTAAAGGAGGTTTAAATGCCCCTCTTTTGTTTTCTTAAATAATAGGTGTATTAATATACATTATGCGAAGTATTAGAGATTAGTGAATCCGGTTCCCGTTTTACTTTAGTAATACCTTTATTCCTTTCTCTATTCTATTTTTATTTTTTCAATTCTAGTAACTATGGGTTTACAGAAACCAATAATACAATATTTAATTGATTTTCTAGATTATTCTGAAGTCGAAAAAGGTCTTTCTTCTAAGACTCAGGAAAATTATACTCGTTTCCTGCGGAAGTTCTTCTCCTGGCTTAAAGAAGCTAAAATAGAGGCTTTAAAGCCCTCAGAATTGACTCCAGACCATATTTGGCAGTATAAAGTGTATCTTTCACGCCATATTGACCCTAAAACCAGAAAAACACTTAAAAAGACGACCCAAAACTACTATCTTATCGCTTTACGGTCTCTTTTAGAGTTCTTTGTGGAAAAAAACGTGACTTCCCTACCTCCTTCAAAAGTAAAATTGGCTAAAGATAAGGCTGATAAAGAAATAAAATTTTTAACTTTAAATCAGTTAGCTAATTTATTAAGCGCACCTGAAGCCGGAACTATTATTGGGTTGCGTGATCGGTCGATTTTAGAGACATTATTTTCTACCGGATTACGTGTGGCTGAGTTAGCGGCTCTTAACCGTGATCAATTACGGATTAAAGATGATACAAGTGATCTAGAAATTGCTGTAGTTGGCAAGGGTAGTAAAATAAGAACTGTTTATTTTTCTGAACGCGCGATTAAGGCTTTACGCAACTATCTTAAAGAGCGAAAGGATATGGATGATGCTTTATTTATAAATTATAAGCGTGGTAGCGCTAAAAATAGCTCTTCTCGCCGTCTAACTGTTAAAAGTATTGAAGATATCGTTAAAAAATATGTACTTATTTCCGGCCTCCCTGTTATGGCAACTCCTCATACTTTGCGCCATTCTTTTGCGACTGATTTACTTAATTCCGGTGTTGATTTAAGAACCGTCCAAGAATTTTTAGGTCACAGTAATATCGCTACCACTCAAATTTACACCCATGTCACCAATAAACAACTTAGGGATATTCACCGGCAAGTTCATGATAAGCGTAAATTCTAAAAAACCGAGTTGATACTCGGTTTTTTTAAATCTTTTTAATTTTTATTAAGGAAGATAATTTTCCGGATTTACTGGCAAACCATTTTTTCTTACTTCAAAGTGAAGGTGTGGTCCGGTAGTGGTTGAACCAGCACCGATTGTGCCCGGAGTTCCCCCGGAGCGTCCGATAGCTTGGCCCTGAACAACATATTGGTCAACTGATACATAGACAGCAGAAACGTGTCCATAAACAGTCGCTAAACCATCTCCATGAATAAGCATAATATAGGCATAGCTTTTATCGCCAGCAAACTTCACTTTAGCAACATAACCATCAGCCGCCGCAGTAATAGTGGTTCCCTGCGCGGCTCTAATATCAACGGCCGGATGTTCTCCAATAATATTTCTATATGGATAATCAGGGTCATAAAAACCGGTAGTAATTCTATTTGCAGGCACGGGCCAAGCAATTGTATTATTTCCATTATCAAGTCTTTGCTGGTCTTTTTGCGACATCTTTTTTCTAATCAGAATTTCGGCACTTGATATTTCCGCCGCTGCTTGTTCTTGCTCCTTTTTAACTTTAGCAAGCAGAGATTGGTATTCTTTTTCTGAAGATTTTGTTTCTTCTAGAATATAGGTTTTATTTTCTTGCTCATAAGAAAGAGAGTTTTCTTTTTCTTTTAATTGTTCTTTCAAGGAAAGTAGTTCGGTATTTTTATTATCTAGAGTTTCTTTGTTATTATCAACACGTTCTTTATCAGCTCGTAATTCTTCAACGCTGCTTCCTATTTCGCTATTCGTATCTTCAAGATATTTTGCTTGATTTAAAAAATCAGATAATGATTCATTAAGTAAAAGCATTTCGATTGTCGTCATCTGGTCCTGTTTGTAAACCAAACGCAATAGATTAGCGATATGTTGTTTCTTTTCTTCTATCTTAGTATCAAGATTAGCGCTTTCTATTTCGGTTTTTTGTATTTCTAAACTAGTTTTATCTATTTCTAAATTAACACTATCAATATCTAATTGAGCTTTAACTAAACGATCTTCAATTAAAGCTAATTGATTATTTAAACTTATGCGATCGCGTCGTTTAGATTCAATCTGAGCTTGGTATTCTTTTTGCTTTGTTTTTAGATTTTCAATCTGTTTTTTTTGGTTTTGGATTTTTAAATTCAAATCATTTATTTCCGCATCTATATCCCCGGTTTGGCTAAAAGCAAAAGGAGTTCCGCTTAAAAAGCTGAACAAAAGAAAAATAACAATTATTGATTTTATAGCTTTATTTCTCATGTCCGGTAATTATAACATTTTTCTGTTAATTTGTAAATGAATTTATGCTATTAAAAACATTTTTAGAAATATCAGCAATTGTGGTTTCTATTTTTTCAAAATCATCACCTTTAGTCATAACACAAAGCAAAAAATTTCCATTGTTTAAATAAATAATGCCGCAGTCGTGGAGCTGTTTTTTATCTTCAAAAACTCTTTCACCGAATTTATGGGCAACTAAAGTTCCTTTAGGAAGACCGGCCACTATACCCTGAGAAAAGGTTGAGGAAGTTAATAATTTTAAGGCTTTTTCCGACATTTCTCGATTAAGATAAGATGCATTATATAGTATACGGAAAAAAGAAGAATATTCGGTCACGCTCATATAATTTTCGACCCCATCTGATCCAGGTATTTTTAAACCTAAATCATTATATATGTCTTCTGTGTCTTTTATGGAAATGTTTGCTAATAAAGTATTAGCAGCCATATTATCCGAATATTTAATCATGTAATTTATCAGTTCTTCGACCGTATATTCTTCCCCGATCTTTACGGACTTTTGCGGCAAGATATTCGGCGAAGCTTCCGTCTTGTAATTTTCGACAATTAATTTTTTATTTAAAAGATCTTTATTATTTTCAGCCAATTTAAAATAAGCCATCATTAGGGGCACTTTTAATAAACTGGCGGGGGAAAATTTATTTTCTTCATTTATCGCAATCCATGGCCCGTTATTTAAATCTCGGAAGTAAAGAGAAATTAAATCAACTTCTTTTTTAGAGACATGTGAATCAATTAATTTATTTATATTCTTTTCTAATTCGGAGTAATTATAACTTAATGGATTAAAACTTTCACACTCCAATAAAGGGCTGATATATTTATAACCAATTTCATGCTTTTCTATTTTTTTTGTATTTTTTGTTATATTTTTTTCAACACTTTTCTTCCCGATAAAAAATCCCAAAGAGATTAGTGATAAAAATACAATAACTCCACTCAAAATAATTATTATTTTCTTATTAAAATGTTTTTCTGTCTCATCCATATTAATTGTTATTAGTTTTTTGTAAAGTTTTCTTTTAATGTTTTAAATTTAGCTAAGAATTTTTCACAGCCTTCCTTTCTGAATTGATGTACAGTATCAACTAATTGATCAATTTCAACCCATTTCCAATTCTGATGATCCCAAAAATTTATTTTGATATCACTGTCATTACCGGTAAATTCAGCAATCAAAAGACCTTGATTTTGCCCCTTATGATTAAAAACGTATCGACGTGATTTAACGACGGTATACCTATCTCGATCGCTAAATTTATAACGATATACATTTTTAAAGATACCGCGAATAATAATTTTATCAGTTCCTATTTCTTCTCGTAGTTCCCTTGCCCCGGCAATCTCTATTGGTTCATTATCGGTTCCACCTTGAGGCAATTGCCAATGTCCTGGAAAATCAGATCTTTCAACCACCAACACTTCAAATTTATTATCATTTTTTTTATACAAGAAGCAGGCGACATTTTGACGATAGAAAAAGGGATAATAAAAACGGCCTTTTAATATTTTCCAAATAAATACAAAAGTTGCTTGGTATACGCGTTTTATTCTTTTACCAGGATTTTTTCCGAAAAAAGAAATCAATAAACGCCAAAACCATTCTAAACCTAAAAAGCGAAATATTTTTGGCGCACGCTTCACTTTACCGGTAATAAAATCAAATGACCCGCCAATTCCTAAAGCGACTCTCACTGCGGGTAATCTTTTAATATTATGGTACATTAATTTCTCCTGATACGGGAAACCTAGGGTGTTAAAAAGAATTTCTGGCGCAAATTGATTTATTTTTTTCACATTTTCATCTGATAAAAATTTATCGCGACTAATATTTAAAACAGAAAAAATTAAGCCAGGAAATTTTTTATCTAAAGCGGTTTTAATATCATTAGGTTGCGAAAGTCCATTTTCCCAATTTAAAATCATTACCCTATTCCCTTTTTCGGCGGCGATTTTTAAAATTTCAACGGTCGTGTCTGAACCTGTGACTCGCGGGATATCGGCGCCAAATAACCAGCCGGCTATTTTAAGACCAAAACCGTCAGCTAAAGATAAATCGGCTTCGTTTAAAATATAGAAAAGTTCTTCGTCTCTTCCGGCGGCGAGGATAATTTCCGGATTCGGGGTAACGACATAATGCGGTTCATTGCTATTTAAAAAATCAGTGATCTTTTCTAAGACCTCTGATTGGTTTAATTCGCTTAAATTTATTCCCAAAATATTAACCATATGTTATAATATTAACATCTTAATCTTATTATAAAATAAGGTTTTCGTCAAAGATTTCAAGAAAATTTTAATAAAATAAGCTTTTGTTTTTTTATGTCAAATTATAAAAAAATAACCGATCGGATAGAAGAATTAACTATCGACAATCCACGGACCGAAGGAAAATTAAAGTGGATTAATATTATAAATGCCGGAAAGAATGAGATTGATTATTTAAGAAAAAATTATAATTTTAATTTGGTGCATCTGAAAGCTTCCGCCGCCTCAGTTTCCTTCCAACGCCCGCAGATATTTAGAGGACCGGATTATCTTTTTCTGGTTTTACATTTTCCTGTTTTAAAAGATGATAAGATTGTTTCCGGAGAAATAGATTTCTTTATTGGTCATGGTTTTCTTATCTCCACTAGCGGTAATAATCTTAAAGCACTATCAAAATTTTTTGATTTAGGAAAAAAAAGTCCAGATTCCCTTGTTTCCTTCTCTCTTAAATCATCAGCTATCTTACTCTATGAAATTTTAGGCCATCTATTAGACGGCTGTTTTCAGATCTTAGACGATAATAGTGTTAATTTAAATGAAATTGAAGATTTAATTTTTTCCGGCGACCAAAAAGATGCTGTTACTCGAATTTTAACTAGTCGGCGAAATATTATTAATATTCGCAAGATAATGCAGAACCATAAAAATATCCTTCAGCAATTGACGGCTATGGAAAGTAGTTTAGTTGAAAGACCGGCGATAAAAAAATATTATGCCGGCTTAGTCGAACACACAAAACGCATCTGGGAAAAACTTGATAACCAAAAAGAGATGATTGAGGTTCTAAACAATACGAACGAGTCGCTTTTAAATGACCGTATGACTAATATTATGAAAACATTAACCATCTTTTCTGTTATTGTTTTACCTTTAAGTTTGATGGCTGGAATTTTTGGCATGAACGCGAAATACATGCCATTCGTTGATCGCCCCTTCGGTTTTTGGATTATCCTCGGCATTATGTTTTTTGCCTCTCTTATAATGTTGCTTATTTTTGAAAGAAAAAAGTGGTTGCGCTAAGAGTTTGGTTAAAAGCTATATTTAAATTTTTATCAATTTTAAAAGCCGCTCCTGTAAAGGTGCGGCTTTTGTAATTTATTTAGTGGCTATTTGATCGCCACTTGAAGATATCTCCCCATCGTTAAAATTAAACCAGGCTAATCCGGAATTATCATGGCGGATGAATCTGGAGCCAGATAGATCCGTCCAATTATTGCCTGAGTGAACAAGGGCAATATTATATTCACCCTTATCTTTCAGAATAAATTTAGCCCCGACATACAATCCATTTTCATTAACCTTTACCGGTTGTCCGTTGACAACAATGTAGTTTTTGTCACTTGCCGGGATAATTTTCTTTTCCCAGTTCACAACATTGCCATTATAATAGATAACCGTATCAGTTACACCTTTTAATCTCTCTTTCGCAAAGAGAATAAGCACAGTATAAGTGCCATCAGGTGCAGAATTAGCAAAAGTTACTACTGGCTCTTTTATAGCCATAGTATCTTCTTGCTCTAACGGTACTATTGGAGCATCAGGATCTAATCCTGTATACTCCACGTATTCGCAACCCATTAATAACAGGCTGGCGAAAATGATACAAAAAATTTTTGCTTTCATTTTTTATATTTTTGTTGTTGTTTTATTCAATTGTGAAGAACTAACTAATTAATTTATATTATTTTTTATAAATTTCTAAGGTATTGGCGGAAATTTTTTCCCAATTAAAAATATTTTCTGCTCGTTCTTTTCCGATTCGCCCGACTTCATTCATCTTTTCCGGATTAACTAAACAATAATTTAATTTTTCTCCTAGTTCATTTATATCTTTAGAAGTAAAATAAATCGCCGCTTCCTCGGCCGCTTGCCGATTAGCAATAATTTCACTCACTAAACACGGTAAGCCATAAGCCATCGCTTCTAATAAAGAAATCGATAAACCTTCCATCTCTGAAGACTGAATAAATAATTTAGCGTTAGTATAAAGCTGTTCTAAGGTTTCACCTGTTTGATTACCAGCAAAAATAATATGCTGATCATCACCAGCTAATTTTTTAAGTTCCGGAAGATAATCACCATCACCAACAATCACTAATTTTTCATCCCCCTTAATTTTTTTAAAAGCCGGAATTAAATATTGCAGACCTTTTAACCGAATAAGTCGAGAAACACTTAAAATATATTTCCCGCTTTCTAAACCAAACTCTTTGAGCTTGTCGGTTCCATGATTGATATTAATATAGGCGCCATTAGGAATAACATGGCTTTCACGTCCGTGTCTTTGTAATAAATAATCGCGCATGGTTTCTGTTAAAACAATAATTTCATGCGCAAAACGGCACATGCTAACTTCTCCGAGTTTAAGCATTAATTTAGCAAAACCACTCCATTTGTCATTACCATAATCAAAACTATGTAAAGTAGAGACAACTTTTATTTTTGGCGCGAAAATGCGCGGTATCCAAGCTAAGAGAGACGGACCGATTCCATGATAATGAATAACATCGACTTTGCGCTTAATAGCATCGGTAGTCGCTAAAAATCCATGAGTTATCGCCGCTAAATTTTGACAGTCAATAAACGGAAGATAAACTAATTTAACTCCTTTCCATTCAGAAATACTATTTTCTAAATAATTTTTACGATTATAAACAATAACATCTTCTCCTTTTATAGCCAAAAATCTCGCCAGGTTTTCTACATGGCGATCAACTCCGCCATTTTTGGCGGGAATTCCCTTTTGTCCGATAAAAGCTATGGACATGAGCTATGAATATGTTTAATAATTTAATAAGATATTATAGAAATTTTTTTGTAATTTGTCAATAGGTAATGGGATATTTATGAATATTTGTCAAAAAAAATTAAAACCCCCGAAACTTTTCGTCTCGAGGGTTATTATTTATTTTATTTGGAATTAAACACATAGTACTCTCCTTGAAGAGCCATGCGTACTCCATTCCAATTTCCTTCGTATAATAAATCAACATATTTCAGAGTTTCCCCTGACATATTGAGATACTTTTTAAGGTAGGATACTGGAATGAAATAAATTCCAGATTTTGTGATGCCGGGTACGGATCCCGACACAGATTCAACCGGAGTTAATTCATAATTATACCCCTCCTGACCATTATCATTCGCGTTGCCAACCGTTGCACCGCGATCAATGGCGTAATGTGGAAAATATTGATCTTTGTTCCCATTGGTTCGGAAGCAAGCAATAACTTTTCCTTTAATAACTGGGGTTTCAACAAGAATCGGCTGGCTTACTACCTTTTTGGGGGCCTCAGCAACAACTTCTGCTGTTGCAGAATTTTGTACAACGACCTCGACAACCACTTTTTGAGGTGGTTCCTGAGAGGTTGTTACCGGTTTTTTAGCCTTAGCAGTAGTTTTTTTACTACTACTTGCCGCATTTAGCTTGACAATAACGTCCTTTAAAAGGATAATACTGTCTTCTAAGACCCCGTTTTCTTCATTTAAAGAAACGATACTATCGCCCAAAGCGATATTTACCGAATCCCTATCTTCAACCACAACAGGATTTACTCCTGTTATCGGTTCTACTTGTGGCCATGATTTAGACTTAAAATCAAAACCACATATAACTAACAC
>CAYIZF010000004.1:0-14017 GCA_964367825.1 uncultured Gammaproteobacteria bacterium
TTCCCTATCTGTTCGGCAAACAAAAAATTTAAAAAAGGCAATTGTTGAATATTGTCTTGAAAAAAGTGTTTCTTTAGATAAAATCCGCCTAGATTTAGTTAATATTTTAATCGATGAAAAAGAACATTGTGCGCAGTTAAAACACTATAAGGACATTCTCTAATATTTTTACCTAATATTCATAAAAATAGTTTAAAAGTATTAGATAATTAAAATTACACATTAACTCCCCTTTTTTTATTTGTCTTGTTTTGAATAATGTGCTAAAATTAGAGATGTAAAATAGAAATTAGTAATAATGAAGGGGGGTGAAATATGAAAAAAATCACAAAATATTTAGTTTCTTTCGCTATCTTAGGTTTATTAGTTACTCCAGTATTTGCTTTTGCACAAACTGATACTAATATATTTGGAACAGGAGAAATTGGGGCAGGAATAGGGGACACTCTAACAACCTCTGACCCAAGAACAGTTATTGGAAGAATAATAAATATCGCTTTGGGTTTCTTAGGGGTAATTGCAGTAGCAATCATCTTATTAGGTGGCTTTAAGTGGATGACTGCGGGAGGAAATGAAGATAAAACCGGAGAGGCAAAACAACTGCTTGGTGCTGGCGTTATCGGTTTAGTTATTATTTTATGTTCCTGGGCTTTGGCAACGTTTATTATCGGCCAAATTTACACAGCGACTACAGGCAGCGAATACACCGTGTCAACTGATGCCAACTAATGACCTCAATAATACAACAAAACTCATAAGTGGTTCTCATATTCCTATGGGAATCGCTGCTCTAATCGTAAGCCAGTCTTATGGTTAGAGCAGTTAATAACCTTATTTTTATGTCTAAGAAAATTATCGTTTCTTCGTTGTTTTTGCTTCTCTTTTCTTTTTTAGCCGTTATAACTTCATGTTCCGCCCTAACTTCTGACCCGGTGGCTGGTTTAAACGAGACTGCCTCGGTTACAGTTTTAGATCAGAATGCTGGCAGTAAAGAAGACTTTGTCCAAACCTTTATTGGCAAGTTAATCGGAACTATTTTATCGTTTGTTGGCGTTATTTTTCTTATTTTAACCATTTACGCCGGAATTACCTGGATGCTATCCCGCGGCAACGATCAGGAAGTTTCTAAAGCTAAAGGCTTGCTAACGGATTCTATAATCGGTTTAATAATTGTCTTTGCCGCTTACGCCATTACTATCTTTATCGGCAATTTTGTCAGCAGTATTTAATTTTTTAAATTAGATGAATAAATTTAAAAAAATTTTTACCGCCTTTATCTTCTTCTTAACTTTTGCATTTATAGGGCAACAGGCTGTTTTTGCTTATAATTTTGCTAATGAAAGCGGTTTAGATACAACGGCAACCGGAGCGGGCTATGAAACGGGCTCAAATCAAACCCCGGAAAATTTTATCGGCCAAATTATTCAACTTGTTCTCAGTTTTCTTGGTGTCTTATTTCTTGGTCTGACAATTTATGCCGGATCTCTCTGGATGACAGCTCAAGGGAATGAACAAAAAGCAGAAAAAGCAAAAGATATGATTATTGGGTCGGTAACTGGTTTAGCAATAGTAATCGCCGCCTACGCTATTGCTAGTTTTGTTTATAATTATTTCGGCACAATCGAATAAAATGAAAAAATTATTAGCCAAAAAAATAATATCAGCAATATTTATCTTATCTATTTTTTTGTTTACCGCAGTAGCCGGACAAGTCGCGAAAGCGGAAAATTTAAAAGATGCTTTTAAAATGTCTGGTACTGTCGCTTCAGAAAGCGGATACAGAGATACGGATTTAAACACAGTCATCGGGAATATTATTATGACAGTTCTTTCCCTTATGGGTGTAGTTGCTGTTGCATTTATAATTTATGCCGGTGCTATTTGGATGACAGCCGCCGGGAACGAGCAAAAAGCAGAAAAAGCCCAATCCGTGCTAAAACGTTCTGTTATCGGATTAATAATAATTCTGTGCGCTTATACTATAACTTACTTTGTAATAAATATGTTCGGATCGCAGGTTAGTATTTTATAATTTTATGAAAAAACATCTTACGACAATATTTTCTTTATTAGTTTTAACCGCTTTATTAATACTTCCCTATTTCGTGTTTGCTCAAACAGACACCGATACCTCGATAAAGGGTCGATTAAACACTATCAGTAAGGTTGGCGGATATAAAGTTGATGGCGGCCCTAATCTTTTAGAAACAATCGGATTAATTATAAATTCCTTACTTGGCCTTTTGGGCGCAATATTTATTATTTTTATAATAATTGCCGGTTTTCAATGGATGACAGCCGGTGGTAATGAACAAAAAGTAGAAAAAGCGGTTACAACCATTAAGCGTTCAGTTATCGGGTTAATTGTTATTCTTTCTTCTTGGGCGCTTTGGTCCTTTATCCTCACCTCATTTATAAATAAATAAAAGATCAATATGAAAAAAATACTTATAACTTTAGCTCTCATATTTTCTTTATTTTCTTTTGCCTCGACTGGCTCGGCAGGCGTAATCGAAGGAGAAACTTTGAATAAATTAAATGAAAACACCACGGCACTAAAAGGAACCAGCGGGTTAGGCACGGTCACTATCGGTTCAATCATCGCTTCTGTTATTAAAGCAGCCCTTAGTTTATTAGCGGCGATATTCTTAGTTCTAATGATAGTAGCCGGCTTTCAATGGATGACAGCTGGTGGTAATGAAACAAAAGTTGAGAAAGCTTTAGGTATGATAAAAACAGCCATTATCGGATTAATTATTGTCTTAGCGGCATACGCAATAACTATTTTTATCTTCAGATATTTACCATTCTCTGGCTCTGGCGCTCCAATATAAGAAATACCCTAATAAAAATAAATTTCATAATTTTTAAAAAGAACTGTTTAAATAAACAGCTCTTTTTTTATCTGATTTTCAATCTGATTTTTAATATTGACAATTTTATTGTCGTGTGCTAAGATGTTTAGTCAAGAAAATCCCTGCTTTTATATCTTAGGATATGATATGGTAGGGGTTTTTTGTTTGGCTAATATTAAACAATATGAAAATACTACAATTAATTAAAGAGGAGATTGTACCTCTCAGTAAACGACAAAGCACCGTTTTGTTAATTATTATCGCTTGTGTCTTCCAGTTCATCCTTTTTTACGCTCCGGCACTAGCCGAAAAGGCTGTCGAAACGGCTAATGCTCAGGTAATCGACGAAGAAGTAATGATTTCAAACGAAACCATAGTAAAGGAAACAACTATAGATATCGAAGCGGCTAAATTAATAAAAATTGACGCCACTTCTACAGATATAGTAAGCGCTAAAAAAGTCGAGGTTGCCACCACAACCGAAAAAGTCGAGCCAAAAATCGTTCGAACAAGCACTCATACCATGACTGCTTATAATTCCGACGTGGCGCAAACTGACGACTCCCCTTGTATAACCGCTAACGGATTTAATGTCTGCAAACACGGAATCGAGGATACAATCGCTGCCAACTTTTTACCAATGGGGACAAAAGTAAAAATCCCGGATTTATTTGGCGACCGAATATTTGTAGTCCGTGACAGAATGAATGCTAGATACCCTGATCGTGTGGACATTTGGATGAAAGATCGAACATCTGCTCTTAAGTTCGGAGTTAAGGTTGCTAAAATCCAAGTACTTGAATAATTTTTAAATCAAAATACAAAAAAACACCTTGATAAAAATCTTGGTGTTTTTTTGATGTTAGTCTAAATTAAGAAGAAATTTAATTTAAAAGAATAATCCAAAGATTCCTCGACTACGTCTTATCTGTTTTTCTTTTTTAGTAATAGCTAAAGTCGTTGAGATAACAGTATCAGGATTTAAAGAAATGCTATCAATTCCTTGTTCTACCAGGAACTCGGCAAAATCCGGAAAATCACTCGGACCTTGACCGCAAATACCAACTTTGCGACGATATTTTTTAGCAGTCTTAATTAAATTCTTAATTAATTCTTTTACCGCCTCATTCTTTTCATTAGAAACTCCGGCCACATTTAAGCTTTCTCCAGAATCACGATCGATTCCTAATGTTAACTGCGTTAAATCATTTGAACCGATTGAGAACCCGTCAAAAATTTGGCAAAATTTATCCGCTAAAATAATATTAGAAGGAATTTCTGCCATCACATATATCTCTAAACCATTTACACCCCTCTTTAAACCGTTTTCCGCCATAACTTCTTGAACTTTCTTTCCTTCTTCCACGGTACGGCAGAAAGGAATCATTACTTTAAGATTCTTTAAGCCCATTTCATCTCGAACCTTTTTAATCGCTTGGCATTCTAATTTAAAGGCCGGTAAAAATAATGGAGAATAATATCGACAAGCACCGCGAAAACCAATCATCGGGTTAGATTCAGCAGCCTCATATTCTTTACCACCAATTAAATTAGCGTATTCATTAGTTTTAAAATCACTTAAACGAACAATTACGTCCTTAGGATAAAAAGCGGCGGCAATTCTCGCGATTCCTTGAGCTAAATGATCAACAAAATACTGAGTCTTATTCTTATATCCAGCCGTTAATCTATCTATCTCTTTTTTAACAGCCGCATCTTTAAGCTTATTATAATTAATCAGAGCTAATGGATGAATCTTAATATAATTGTTAATAATAAATTCCAACCGAGCCAGGCCGACACCGTCGTTAGGAATAAATGAGGTTGAAAAAGCTAATTCCGGCTCACCAATATTCATCATTATCTTCGTCTTTGGTCTCTTTAAATCTTTAATATCGGTGTTTTCAATTTTAAAAGGTATTTTCCCCTCATAAATAAACCCCTCTTCTCCGGAAGCGCAGTCAACAGTAACTACTTGTCCACTTTTAATAATTTTAGAAACATTTTCCGTACCAACTACACAAGGAATGCCTAATTCACGAGAAACAATCGCGGCATGGCAAGTTCTGCCTCCTTTATCAGTTACAATCGCCGAAGCGATTTTCATAATTGGTTCCCAATCAGGATCAGTCATATCAGTTATCAACACCTGTCCCGGCTTAAACGAATTAATATCTTTAACATTCATCATGCGGTTAGTAACACCAGCGCCAATTTTATTCCCGACACTTTGACCGGAGATAATTAATTTCCCCTTCTTTTCTAATTTATATTTTTCGATAACTTGAACATTTTTTCGACTCTGAACGGTTTCCGGACGCGCTTGAGTAATAAATAATTCTTTAGTTCTTCCATCTAACGCAAATTCAATATCCATCGGTTTCTTATAGTGATCCTCGATTATCATTGCCCATTTAGCTAATTTAATAACTTGGGCATCACTTAATGACGGTTTTAATTGATCAGCAACTGAAATTTTAACATTTTTTACCGGATTTTTCCCTTTTAGATTATAAACCATTTTTATATTCTTTTTGCCTAGAGTTTTTGAGATAATCTTTTCGGTTGGTTTAAAAACATAAAACTCATCGGGAGTAACATGTCCTTGAACAATATTTTCACCTAGACCAAAGATAGAATTTATTAAAATAGCATTTTTAAAGCCTGATTCCGTATCAATTGTAAACATCACGCCGGATGAACCAAGATCAGAACGCACCATTCTTTGAACACCGACAGACAACGCGATTGAAAAATGGTCAAACTTTTTATCGACTCGATACGAAATCGCTCGATTAGTAAATAAAGAAGCAATACACTTTTTTACTGCCAATAATAAATCCTTCTCTCCGGAAACATTAAGATAAGTTTCTTGTTGTCCGGCAAAAGAAGCGTCAGGTAAATCTTCAGCGGTAGCGCTTGAGCGAACAGCCACATCAACATTTTTCATTTTATAACTAGCAGATAACTTTCGATAAGCTTCTAAAATATCTTTTTGAAAATCTTTTGGTAATTCTGAAGCAATAATTATCTTTCTGATTTCTGCACCACGTTTCATTAAATCTTTAACGTTTTTCGTATCGAGTCCTTTAAGAATTTCTTTAATTTTCTTTTTTAATCCGGTTGATTCTAGAAAATAATTATAAGCGGAAGAAGTCGTAGCAAAACCATTAGGCACTTTCAGACCTTTTTTAACCAAATGACTATACATTTCCCCTAAAGATGCATTTTTTCCACCAACACTAGGGACGTCTTTAATGTCTAACTCATTAAAAAAATGAACGAATTTATTTTTTAACATAAAAATATTTTAAATTATTTTTTTCTCTTTTGTATTGTTATTATATCACTAATCTTTACTTTATAAAAATAATCATTTAATATAGAGATGAATCTAATAATAGCCGCGGGCGTGGCGAAACTGGTAGACGCACTAGCCTTAGGAGCTAGCGGGGCAACTCTTGAGAGTTCGAGTCTCTCCGCCCGCACAAAACAAATAACGACTTAAAAGTCGTTATTTTAATTTGTTCATTTAGGCCTCCTTGATGTTTGCTCCAATAGCCTAAACTTGCTAAAATTTAAGTATGATTAACTGGTTACATACTTTTCACCCCCAGGCAATATTGCTCTCCCTTGACCCTATTCATATATATTGGTACGGCCTTTTTATGATTTTAGGTATTCTTGCCGCTCTTTTTATTAGCCTTAAATTAGCGCGTTATTACAAAATAGAAAAAGAGAAAATATTTGATTTATCTTTTTGGCTAATTATCATCGGGCTTCTCGGAGCGCGAATTTATGATGTTTTTTTAAATTTTTCTTATTATCTCAAATACCCTTTAGATGTTTTTAAAATTTGGCAGGGTGGTTTAGCTATTCACGGAGCGATTATTGCCGGCCTGTTAGTTATTTACCTTTTTTCTAAAAAACAAAAAACCTCTTTTTGGACATTTACTTCAATTATCGTCCCAGGATTAGTTCTTGGGCAGGCTATCGGCCGTTTTGGAAATTATTTTAATCAAGAGCTTTTTGGCCAACCGACCCTAAAACCTTGGGGAATACCAATAGACTTAATTAATCGTCCGACGAATTATATAACGGATCGCTTTTTCCATCCGACATTTTTATACGAAAGTTTAGGGTGTTTGCTAATTTTTATTATACTTATCAGCGCTAATTATCTAATAATTAAAAAGAGAGACATAGCTAATCGTTATTACCAAATTTTGCTGACCGTCCTTTATATGATATCATATTCTATATTACGGTTTTGTTTAGAGTTTATTAAAGTTGACGCAACACCAATGTTTCTAAATTTACGTTGGCCTCAAATTATCAGCCTCGCGATAATATTTGTTTCTATTATATTTCTAATATTTAATTACCATGCCAAAAAAGAAAAAAACAGCCGCTAAAAGCCGCCTCAGTTTAATGATCTTATATTTTTCCGGACTAATTTTGGCGATTTCTTCGGCTCTTCCCGCATATCTCCAATCCAATTTTTTAAACCGATTCGTCAGTCTCGACACATTAAGTCTATTTGTTATAAGTGCCAACGCTTTAACGGTCTTATCTATTCTTTCGTTTCCAAAACTAATTAAGAAATTAAGCAATTTTTTCCTGACAAAAGTAATCCTGGTTATCTATGCCGCCTCTCTATTGGGCTTATCAAGCGCTAGCAGCCCAATATCAGCTCTTATTTCTACTATTTTTCTCACCATTTCCAGTAATCTACTCTGGATTAATATGGATGTTTTAATAGAAAACTTTTCTAAAAATTCTTCAACTGGAAGAACCAGAACCCTTTATTTTACTTTTATTAATCTGGGGTGGATATTCTCACCGACACTGGCCGGATATCTGGTCGGCTTAGGCGATTACCAATTATCCTATTTAGTCGCGGCCTTTTTAAATGTTCCTGTTTTCTTTATTTTTCTTTCCCAAGGCAAGCGCTTGCGTAATAATATTGCCTATAGCCAAGAAAAAATAACTATGGTTATTAAAAAAACTTGGCAAAATAAAAATTTACGCGGAATATTCTTTGTCGCCCTGCTTCTACAACTATTTTATAGCACCGCGGTCGTTTATGTCCCTATCTATCTCCATCAAAATATGGGCATAGCCTGGGGGCCTCTCGGTTTGATGTTTTCTATTTCGCTTATTCCTTTTATTATATTTGAAATTCCGGCCGGAATAATCGCCGATAAATATATTGGGGAAAAAGAAATATTATTTTTGGGTTTTGCAATTTTAGCCATATCTCTATTATGTTTCTTCTTGCTTAAAACCGACACTTTCTTAATTTGGGCCGGAATACTATTTTTCAGCCGTATCGGCGCTTCTTTGGTGGAAGCCATGAGAGAAACATACTTTTTCAAGATTATTGATGCTAAAGATGTCGGCTATATCAATATTTTTCGAACAGCTGCGCCCTTAGGCTATATTATCGGCCCTGGTTTAGCGATGTTAATTCTAACCTTCTTACCCCTAAATTATCTATTTTTAGCGGTTGCAATTATTATGCTTTCGGGATTCATCTTTGTTGCCTCTCTTAAGGATACAAAATAATCAGTTTATTGACTTTGAACCCATTTTTTTGTAATATATTTAAGCAGGCGGGTATCGTATAATGGCTTTTATATCAGCCTTCCAAGCTGAGGATAGGGGTTCGATTCCCCTTACCCGCTCAAAACAAAAAGGACAAGCGAAAGCTTGTTCTTTTTCGTTTTGACAGGATTATGGAGGGGAATCGAATTTTACTTCTTTTTAATAAAAAGAATCGCGGCTATTAGCAAAAATACAAAATGTAATAACCAATCTGTCGGAGTCAAATTAAAAACAAATAATTCTCCAGCCCTGGAAATTATTTCCTTACCGTTTACTACCAAGGCCACAACTAGAGCAAAAAGAATAAAAACTATCAGGGCCGAATAAATATATTTTACAAATTTATTAAACAATAAACCGATTCCCGCTCCAATTTCAAAAATAATCATTAGGGGGCACAAAAAAATAGGCATACCTAAAACAAAAAATTCAGAAACAGCCATATTATAATTAAATATTCTAAACACACCTGCAGTTAAAAAAACAAAAGCTAAAAATATTCTTAAGATATCTTCCGGCTGTTTTAATAATTTATTTTCTTTAAAACTTTCCAAACTCATATTTAATTTTCATTTTTTTTATTTTTCTATTTAGTATTGCGGCTATTGCCATCCACCCCCACTTATAAGCAACTCTAAACCAACCTTCTTTTTCTATCCGACGAGAAGAATATAAAAGACGGCATGATTTAATCATTCGAAACTTACCTCGTTCTGATAAACGAGAACAATAGTCAAAATCTTCAGCTAACAATATTTCTGAATTAAACCCTTTAATAAAATCGTGTTCTTTCTTTTTTGCCATAATACCTGCTCCGACAGAGGCTGGTGAAAAATATTGGCGCAAAAAACAGAAAAAATTATCCAAACAAGAAAAAATCCGATAACTAAACTTATTAGGATTAAAATCAAAATAAAATCCCGCACCGCAAAGATCTCTAGCAATAAATTCAGTAATAACTTTTTCTAAAAAGCCTTCTCTTAAAACAGAATCCGCATCCAAAAATAATAAAATATCCCCTTGTGCAACTGCTGCGCCATTATTTCTCTGCCAAGAAGGACTGTGATGTTCGGTGTCAAGAATGAACTTACAATTATTTTCAAGAGCAATTTTTTTTGTATTATCGATAGAGTTGCCATCAGAAACAATAACTTCATAATCAGTAAAAGACTGTCGTTTTATTGAATCAAGAAGACGGGATAAAAATTTTTCCTCATTTAATGTAGGGATTACGATTGAAAGCATAACCTATTTATAATTTAACATTATTTAAAAATCATCCTGGCTAATTCCCAATAAGCCTGATCCCCGTTTTTATATTGGTAATACCACCATTCAACTCCCCAAAGATATGCTTTCTTAAAATCAACATTTATAGCATATTGGAGATTGGCTTTAAACTGTTCAATATTAAACGACTCAGCCGCTTCTTCTTTAGAAAGATATATTATATTGCCATAAGGCACCCAGGGTTCGGCTTGAAGTTCTATTACATATCTATTCTCCGGTTTTATTCCGGCCAAATTAGCTTTTAATCGATAGAACCAGGCTGGAATTGGATAACGGAAATATTTTGTATAAGGCCCCCAGACCACGCGATAAACTGTACTACCGAACCAGTCGCCATATTTAGCCTCTTTTTTCCACCGACTTAGTTCCCCAGTGGCTGAAACAAGCACAGGACGGCTATCCTTTTGTTTTACTAAATTAACTTCTTGCTTAAAAAAATTTTCATCACTCGGCGGACAAACACCAAAAGCATCAAGGAATGGTTCGTTTTCTATTTGCCAAACAACAATCGAGCTTTCATTTTTATAATGATCAACCACTGCATCCAACATACTTAAAGTATTGGCCTGAGTCGCCGCCAAACTTTTTGCTTGAGTCCATTCCGGCGCGTGGCACTCTGGCCAGCGAGGCAACCGCCAACCGATATTGGCGATAAAACGAACATTTCTTTTTGCTCCTTCCTGTATTATATAATCATAATCGGAAAAATCATAAACACCATCCTCCGTTTCGATTTCATCCCAATAAATAGGAATACGAATTTCTTTAACCTGCAAATCATCCAAAATCGCCAAATAAACTTCTTTCCAATTTAATCCGAGTTCCGAACAAAATTTAGTGGAAAAGGTAACACCAAAAAAACCAGGCGCAAAATTTAAATCGCGTTTCAAAGGATAATTATCCGCCACCTTGGTAAAATAAAAAACTAGGATAAAAATCAAAATCCAAAAAGCATGCCAAATTTTTACCCAATGTTTCTTTTTGCGATTATTCTCTTGATTGTCAATATTTTTTCCCATATTAAATCATTATGAAATACAAACCAAAACCAATAACCACAACAGCCGCCAATTTCTGAAAAAATATTCGGCCGGAAAAAGTTTCCTTTAAAAGTTTCGGCTTTACGGCGGCTAAAATAGCGCTAATAACCAATAAAAATGCGTACTGCGCACCTTGGAGAGCGTTTACTAACGCAACCGAACCGAGAAAAATCGCATAACTTTGCAGAAGAAATCCACCTGACCCTAACGCCTGGCTAACTAATACTAAATATTTATGATCTCCGTTATCCGATTTCTTAAAAACACTTAACATTTGTTTTCTGCTACGGCGTCCAACAAGAAAAGTTAAAACCAGAAGAGTTGCGCCGACACGATTCCAAATAAATACACTAGCAAATGGCTGGGCCGAATAAGCATACTTAGTTGCTACAAAATATATCGCATATGCAAAAGCGGAACCAAAAGCGAACATTAAAAAACCTGTTCCTATTTTTTTCCCCATCCCTAACTTATTCATTATTCTTGTGAAAATATGACGTTTCTGCGGCAATAAAGCAATAATAAATATTCCTGTGAGTAAGGTAATTATTCCCATCCATTCCATCTGAGAATAATGTTCTTTAAAAAACAAAATAGAAAAAATGATTGAAAATATCGGTGTCATACCACCGACTAAAACAGCTGTCTGCGAAGCTTCTCCGCGTCGGAAAGCTTCATATAATAACCATAGTGCAACCGCAAAAACAGCGCCGGTTAAAATATTTATAACAAACCAATAAAATCCCGGCCACTCTAAAAACCATGGCGCCCCTAATAATAGAAGGCCGCCGAGAAGACAGGCAGCAAAAGCATAAGCCTTACCACTTGGAAGAATATTATCGACCAAAAACTTATCAAAAAGATTTGCTATGGCTAGAAGAAAATAGGCTAAAAGAGCGACCAGTACCCATGACATAAAAAAATAAATTAAAAATAAGTTAACAATTAACTAAAAACAATAAAACTATTTATTGATAATTTTTTCAATATTATAAGCGCCCATCTGTTCACCGTTTAAAAATCCATCGACAGCCGCGCGAACTAATTGTCCCGATTCTAACATATCAGGCAACCATTCATCTACATATTCAGGATCAAAACTATCTACACCTGCGCCAAGGGCTAATAACCATTCACGATTATAATCTTCTTGAGAACCAACTGGGCTCGACATTATTATCGGCAATCCTAAAGCGGCATAAAAAGAAAGTTCGGACGGCTTAGTCCAAAGAATATCGGTATTTTTTAAACAAATATTAAATTTTTTAAAATATTCAATCTTATCGGGAGAAAAAATTATTTCTACTCCTTTTTCATTACTTAATCCATTTTCTTTTATCTGTTTGCAAAAATATTCGTTCACTTCCGGACGATTACCAGCCACTAAGTTAAGCTTATATTCTCCGGATTTTATCTTAACCGCCATTTTTCTTAAAATAATAGCGCCAATTTCTTTTTGCGCTCCGGCACCGCCAACTGCAAAAGTTATTGATACTGGTTGATCTTTCCTATTTGAAAAATCATCAGGAAACTTCTCCGATAAAAAATCATAATACTCTCCGAACTTTCCTATTTTATCTAACGCCATAACTCGGCGCGTCATATCTCTCTCTAAAATTTCTTTATTTTCTCCAATATTTTCTTTAGGCAAGGGGAAACCAGTAATAACAATATTTTTCTCCGCTACTCCATACATTAAAAGTCTTTCTTTAACTTTCATATTCGGCGCAAAATATTTTATTCGGCTATTTTTAGGATCTAACGGCGCCCAAGCACGCGAAATATCAGAATCACAGACGACACAATATATATCGCCGGCGTAATTATAATATTCAGCCGCATAAGCGGCGACGAAAAATGTGGTTAAAAATGGCAAGCCACTTCCATTTAATTTTTCAATTAAATCTTTGCCTAAACCAGTTTTAATTGAGCGAAGAAAGAATTTCTGCTGAATTGTTTTTGGCGATAAATCACGAAACGGATAAAACGGCTTTATTCTTTGGAAACTATCCATTATCCAAAAAACAAAAGACCCAAGTCCCGGAATCTTTTTTAATCTGGATATTTTTTCATATGATTTCGCGGTATTTATCCAATACATCCTTTCCCATTCCGGAATGCCATCATAATGATTAATAGTAATAATTTCATTACCACCAAAATCAAGCAAAGGATAAGCAGCGCGTTGATGGCCGTAGCCCATGTCGGCGGCGACTAAGTTTATTTTTTTAGTTGTCATAACTACATTATAGAGAAATTAATAGTTTTTTGCTATGAACTCCTTGCCTGATTTTAATTGTAAATACTGATAAGCTTCGAGAGCGGCAATAGTCGCTTGCCCGATAGCAATAGAAATTTGCTTAAATTCACAATCAGTAACATCACCAGCGGAAAACATACCCGGAGTTTTAGTTTCGGTTTTACTATTAACAATAATTTGATGTTTTTCATTACGATCAACAAATTCTCCAACTAAATCAGTACTGGCTATTCTCCCTACCTCAATAAAAACACCGTCGAGTTCTATTTCCCTCTTCACCTTTGTGTTTACATCGGAAATCATTATTTTTTCCACCTTATTATTCCCTTCTATACTTTCAACGTCGGCATTAAGAATTATTTCAATGTTTTCACGGCCCTGAACTTCGGCTATCAAAGAATCAAAAGCTTTAAACTTATCATTGTGCTGGATAAGGTATACTTGACTGGCAATTTTCGATAAAACTTCAGCCGCATCTAAGGCCGAATTACCGGCTCCAATAACGGCCACTTTTTTACTCTTAAAAAACGGGCCGTCGCAGTTAGCACAATAAGAAACACCACGCCCATTAAATTCTACTTCCCCCTTAACTGCTAAACGTCGCGGAGAAAGACCCATGGCAATAATAACTGTTTTAGCTTCAAATGTTTCTCTATTAGTATGAAGTAAAAAACCACCATCACTAGTCTTTTCAATCTGTTTGACTTCATCATCTTTTATCTCAACACCGAAACTAATCGTCTGTTGTTTAAATTTATTTATTAATTCAAAAGCACTGATTTTTTCGAATCCCGGATAATTTTCAATTTCATTAGCCCAAACCATTTGACCACCAACTTCTTTGCCAATTATGAGAACTTTCATTTCTCTTCTAGCGGCATACATTCCCGCAGTCATTCCGGCTGGGCCAGAACCAATAATAATTAAATCGTACATAATGTTAAAAATAATGAATTACTCTATAA
>CAYIZF010000005.1:0-13148 GCA_964367825.1 uncultured Gammaproteobacteria bacterium
CTCTTGACTTGAGTGCTAGTTTTGCTTATAATAAGGTCAGAGATTTATAATGTATGATAAGTGAACGCAAAAAATTATTACTTGAAATAATCGTTAAAGAATATCTGAAGACGGCCACTCCGGTTTCTTCCGGTGTTTTAGTGGAAAAATATAATTTAGATATTTCTCCGGCGACTGTTCGCAATGAAATGATGGAGCTGGAGGATGAGGGTTATATTCATCAGCCGCATACTTCAGCCGGTCGTATACCAACGGAAGCCGCTTATGAATTGTTTTCTGGTGATTTAAAAGATAATAAAAAAAGAAAAGACTTAAAAGAAGTTGAGCGTGAGTCTTTAGAAAAAATATTTAAACATGAGGAGGCCGCTTTTCGCCAAACTGCTAAAGCGATTGCTGAATTATCCGGTGCCGCCGTTTTTTGGGCTTTTAATAAAAACGATCTTTACTATACCGGATTAAGCAATCTTTTTGCCCAACCGGAATTTAATCATGTTAATGTGGTTTGTGATGTGTCGGCGATTATTGATCGCATGGAAGATATTATTGATGAAATTTTTGAAGATTTAGATGATGGCGAGCAAATTTTAATCGGTTCAAATAATCCTTTTGGAAATTTTTTAAGCACAGTACTGACAAAATATAAAAATAATAAATTGAGCGGAGTTTTTGGAATCTTAGGGCCGATGCGTATGGATTATGCGCATAATTTGGCTTTAGTAGAATTCATTAAGCATAAGTTTAAATAAAAAATATGGGAGAAATAAAAAAAGGAATTTACCGTCATTATAAAGGCGGCGAATATCGCATTATAAGTGAAGTAAAGAACTCGGAAACAAAGGAAGAGATGGTTATTTATCAAGATATAAATGACGAGAAAAAAAATTGGGCGCGTCCAAAGGAAATGTTTTTAGAAGAAGTGGAAGTTGAAGGCGTTAAAAAACCGCGGTTTGAATTTATTCAAGAAGAAGAATTGGATTCGTTTGAAAATAAATATCTTCGCGCTTTAGCCGATTATCAGAATCTATTAAAACAGACGGTTAACGAGAAAACAGAATTTATCAGATATGCCTTAAGTGATTTTCTTCAAGATATTTTACCGATTTACGATCATTTGAAATTATCGATGAATGGATTAAGTGAAGAAGATTTAAAAAATCCTTGGGCGATTGGAGTAAGCCACGTGCTGAAACAGTTTAAAACCACACTAGAAGATAGGGGCATCGAAGAAATAAAAACAGTTGGAGAAAAATTTGATCATAATACTATGGAAGCGATTGAAGGCAGCGGTGATACGATCAGTAAAGAAGTAATGCCGGGATATAAATTAAACGGTAAAGTTATTAGACCGGCAAAGGTAATCGTTAATTAATATAAAAATAAATTCATATATAATTTTAATTATATATCAAGTTTCGGCAACTTTTTTGGAGCGCCTGTAATTTCGTAGAGTGAAATGATTTGCTACCAGCAAATCATTTCGCCACAGAAATTACCGAAGCGTAAAAAAAGATTGGCAAAACTTGATATTATACACACATATGTCATTAATAAAATGGACACCATTCTTACCGGAGTTTGACGACATGGATAAAATGATGGAATCCATGTTACCAGCCGTTCGCGGCAACCAATTCGGTTTTACGCCTGCGGTTGATATGTATGAAGATAAAGATAATATAATCGTTGAAACCCAACTTGGCGGAATTGATCCGGAAAAAGTTGATGTTTCAATCGAGAATAATGTTTTAACCATTAAAGGCGAGAGTCAAAAAAAGAGTGAGGTAGAAGATAAAAATTATTATCGTAAAGAAATCCGTTCCGGCTCTTTTTACCGTTCAATACCGCTTCCGACAAAAGTCGATGGCGAGAAAGCCAGCGCTATTAATGAGGACGGGATTTTAAAGATTTCTATTCCCAAAGCACCAGAAGTAAAACCAAAAACAATTAAGATACAAAAAAGTAAATAAAATAAAAAAATATGTCAAAAATTTTAGGAATTGATTTGGGAACAACCAACTCTGCCATGGCAATCATGGAAGGTGGCATCCCTAAAATCATTGAAAACATTGAAGGCAATCGTACTACCCCGTCGGTGGTAGCGATTTCTAAAAATGGCGAACGTTTAGTCGGTCAAGCCGCTAAACGCCAAGCTGTTATCAATCCAGAGAATACCGTTTACGCCGTTAAGCGTTTAATTGGCCGCCGATATGGCGAAGATGAAGTTCAACGCGATCTCCAAGCTTCTCCTTATAAGATTGTTCAAGCCGGTGAAGGCGTTAAAGTTAAGATGAGCGATAAGGATTATACTCCACAAGAAATTTCCGCTATGGTTTTATCTAAATTAAAAGCGGATGCGGAAGCTAAGTTGGGTGAAAAAATTACCGAAGCAATTATTACAGTCCCGGCTTATTTTAACGATTCACAAAGACAAGCGACTAAAGACGCAGGCGCAATTGCTGGTCTTGATGTTAAACGTATTATTAACGAACCGACAGCCGCCGCTTTAGCTTATGGCTTCGACAAGAAACAAGGACAAAAGATTGTTGTTTACGATTTAGGCGGCGGAACTTTTGATGTTTCTATTCTTGATATTTCCGCTGACACTGTTGAAGTAAAAGCGACTAATGGCGATACCTACTTAGGTGGTGAAGATTTTGATCAACGGATTGTTGCTTGGATTATTGATGAATTTAAAAAAGACCAGGGAATTGATTTATCAAAAGATACTTTAGCTTTGCAAAGAATTAAAGAATCGGCTGAAAAGGCGAAGATTGAATTATCAACCGCTCAAGAAACAGAAATCAATCAACCATTTATTACTACTGACGCTAATGGCCCAAAACATTTGGTTATAAAATTATCTCGCGCTAAATTAGAAACTCTAGTAGCTGATTTGGTTGAGAAAACAATTGAACCTTGTAAGAAAGCGTTAGCTGATTCCGGATTCAATTTATCAGAAATCAATGAAGTTGTTATGGTTGGTGGCATGACTCGTATGCCTTTAGTTTTACAGAAAGTTAAAGATTTCTTTGGCAAGGAGCCAAACTTAACTGTTAATCCTGATGAAGTAGTAGCCATGGGCGCCGCTGTTCAAGCCGGTGTTTTACAAGGTGATGTTAAAGATGTTTTGCTTCTTGATGTTACTCCTTTAACTTTAGGCATTGAAACTTTAGGCGGTGTCGCAACTCCGTTAATTGAAAGAAATACTACTATTCCAACTTCGAAGTCACAAGTATTTTCAACTGCGGCTGATGGACAAACAGCCGTAGAGATTCATATTGTTCAAGGTGAACGTCCAATGGCGCATGACAATAAAACATTAGGCCACTTTACTCTTGATGGTATTCCTTCTGCTCCTCGTGGCATTCCACAAATTGAAGTAAAATTTGATTTGGATGCTAATGGAATCTTAAATGTTTCTGCTACCGATAAAGCGACTAATAAAGTTCAAAAGATTACTATTACTGCTTCATCCGGTTTATCTAAAGAAGAAATTGAAAAGATGAAGAAGGAAGCGGAATTACATGCTGAAGAAGATAAAAAGAAAAAGGATGAAGTAGAAATAAAAAATCAGGCCGATTCAGTTGTCTTTACGATGGAAAAAATGATAAAAGAATCTGGCGATAAGATGAAACCGGAAGATAAGAAAGAACTTGAAGACAAAAATGAAGAATTAAAAAAGGCTAAAGAATCCGGAAACATTGAAGACATGAAAAAGAAAATGGAAGAAATAAATACTATCGCGCAAAAGATTGGCGCTGCCATGTATCAACAACCGGGAGCTGGCGCTCCAGGAGCTGAAGCTGGTAATGCCAGTGCCGGCGCTAATGGCGCTGAAGCCGAAGCTCACGAAAAGAAGGACGACACCGTTGTTGAAGGTGAAGTCGAAGAAAATAAATAATTGTCTAGTCATAGGTTGCCTCTCTTTTTGAGGGGCAACTTGTTGAATAAAAAATTATGTCCAAAGACTACTACAATATATTAGGTGTTTCCAAAGATGCTTCACAAGATGAAATTAAAGCTGCTTTTCGTAAGAAGGCGCATGAATTTCATCCGGATAAAGGTGGTGATGCTGAAAAATTTAAAGAGATTAATGAAGCCAATCAAGTTTTAGGTAATCCGGAAAAAAGAAAACAGTATGATCAATTCGGTTCGGCTTTTCAAAATGGTCAAGCCGGCGGCGGATTTAATGGCGGTGGTTTTGGTGGTTTTGGCGGTCAAGGATTTGGCGGTCAAGGATTCAGTAATATGGATTTTGAAGACTTGGGCGATATTTTTGGCGGTTTCGGCGATATCTTTGGCTTTGGCGGCGGTCGTCAAACTTCAAAAAGACAGACACGGGGCCGGGATATGGAAATGACTATCAGTTTGGATTTTATGGATGCCGCCTTTGGTGTCGAAAAAGAAATTAGTTTCACTAAAAATACGACTTGCGATCGTTGCAAGGGAAATGGCAGCGAACCGGGCGCTAAAGTCGAAACTTGTAAAACTTGCAATGGCACTGGAAGGGTTATAAGAATGCAGCGAACCATTTTAGGAAACATTCAAACGCAAGCGACCTGCACAGCGTGTGAGGGTGAAGGTAAAATTTATAGTCAGAAATGCACTAAATGTGGCGGCAGCGGTGTTCATCGAGAAACTGTAAAATTAATTGTTAAGATTCCGGCCGGTATTAATGATGGCGAATCTATTCGTTTAACCGGACAAGGCGAAGTTGGAGAGAAAGGCGCGTCGGCCGGTGATTTATTTTTAAGAATAAGATTACAAGTCCATAAGAAATTTGTCCGAGATGGTTATGATATTAGAACGGAAGAGGAAATTAGTGTTAAACAGGCAATATTAGGAGATAAGATTGATATTGAAACTATTCATGGAACGGTAAAATTAAAAATTCCTGAAGGAACGCAATCAGGCACAATCTTTAAAATAAAAGAAAAGGGAATAGAAAAGCTCCATAATCGCGGTATCGGCGATCAATTTGTTAAAATCGTGGTTAATATTCCTAGAGGTTTGAATAAAAAGAGGGCGCAAATGCTAGAGGAATTAGATATCTAGACTTTAGCTTTTAATTGACTTTTAGTGCGTAAATGTTAAAATATAAGTGTATTTATTATTAATTTATACAAATCTATGTGCAATTGGTTTAAAAAAATCTTCGGTTGTAAGTGTCATTGTGAGAAATGTCATTGCGAGGATGGTCATTGTGGATGCTGTGCGAAAGAAGAAGAAAAGCCGGTAGAAAATACCCAGGCTCCTGAAGTTAAGCCAGAAGTTGCCCCAGAATCTGCCCCGGAATCTACTCCAGAAGTAGCTCGGGAAGAGAATGTCGAACAAGTTCAGTAAGATTATTAAAAATAAAAAACGCGGTTTTCGCGTTTTTTATATGGAAAATAAAATTAATTTATAGTTAAAATGTTTATTGATACTCATGCCCATGTAAATTTTGCCGCTTTTCGCGACGATGCCGAAGAGGTGATTCGTCGTTCTCTTGATAATGATACTTGGATGATTTTAGTCGGTTCGGAATTTAAAACTTCTAACCGCGCTTTGCATTACGCTAATAAATATGAAAAGGGAGTTTATGCCGCTGTCGGTTTACACCCCATTCATCTCGAAGAAGGGGTGGCGGATAGCCAAGAAGATGGTAATGAATATAACTTTGCCACCCATCATGAGGATTTTGATTATGGTAGCTATGAAAAATTAGCTAAGTTTGAAAAGGTTGTGGCTATTGGCGAGATTGGTTTAGATTATTATCACCTTGATCAAACTAAAGACATAAATATAATCAAGAAAAAACAGCGCGAAGTTTTTGCTCAGCAATTGCTCTTAGCTCGAAGTTTAGATTTGCCGGTTATTATTCATTGTCGCCAAGCCCATGATGATTTACTAGAAATTCTCCAGGAATTTAAAAAAGAATACGGACACATAATTCCTAATGATCGTCCTTGGGGAGTTATTCATTGTTTTTCTGGTGATGAAGATTTAGCTTGGAAATATTTTAGACTAGGACTTTTAATTTCTTTTACTGGTTTGATTACTTTTAGTCAGCAATGGGATGATCTAATTAGAAAGATTCCTTTAGATAAGATAATGATTGAAACAGATACTCCTTATATGACTCCTGAGCCATATCGCGGACAGAGAAATGAGCCAGTTTTAGTTCAATATGTCGCTAAAAGAATAGCAGATATAAAAAGCTTAAAAATAGAAAAGGTAGCCGAAGTAACCCTTGAAAATGCTCGGCAACTGTTTCGGATTTAAGTGTGCTTTTTGCAAGACAAATAATATTTTGGGAGTCTTGACTTTTAGTGTTTATTGATTTATATAAGAGAGAGATAAGGTCGGATTAATTTTTTGTTTAACTTTCCTCTAAAATGGATAAAAAAGAAATAAAAGAAGTATTGGTAGCTAGCACCATGTATAACATCGGTTCAATTTTTGGTCCGTTGTTGGTTTTTGGTGGTTTAGGATTTGTATTAGATAAAATGTTCTCAACTTCGCCTTGGTGTTTGTTGGGTGGTGTATTCGTAGCTTTTTTGATTACTAATATTTTATTATTTAGAAAACTCGGTCGGATAAATAGACTCATAGATTCTTATAAGTCAATTCCTGCGGCAGAGAAAATAAGCGATAAACAGGAATAGAATATGAGTTTAAATATTTCCTTATCACCTGAAATACTTTTTCATCTTGGGTCTTGGCCAATTTCCAATACTTTTTTTTGGTTTTTATTGGTAGTATTATTTCTATCTGTCGGCGCGGTGTTATTTAGTTTTCGGTTGAAAATGCGCCCGGGTAAATTTCAGAATATAGTAGAAATGCTTATTGATGGCGCTTTTTCTTTTATGGTTTCAATTGTTGGCAATGAAAAAAAAGCAAAAAAAGCTTTTCCTCTTATTTTTACCATGTTCTTTTTTGTTTTCTTTTGTAATCTTTTAACCTTTATTCCTGGCCAAGCGGCTGTTACTTTACAAACGGCCGAGGGTGCCGTACCGCTATTTAGAGCAATTATTGCTGACTACGGTTTAGTTTTTTTAATGACGATTATTGGAGTTATTATTATGCAGATCGTTACGATTGCCGCCGTTGGTCCTTTTGGTTATATAAAGAAGTTTATAAATTTTTCTAATCCGCTTAATTTCTTCTTAGGGTTAATGGATTTAATCGGAGAAATCGCTAAAGTAATTTCTTTATCTTTCCGTTTATTTGGTAATATGTTTGCAGGAGAAGTTTTGGGCGCGGTTATGTTGTTTTTAGCGCCGTTTGTAGTTCCTCTTCCTTTTAGCTTTTTAGGATTATTAACAGCAGTTGTTCAACCATTCGTCTTTTCAGTTTTGACATTAGTCTTTATCTCTATGGCTTCTGAATCAGGGGAAGAAACAGAAAAAGAAAAAAGTGAATTAGATGATCAGTATTCCGGAAAACAAATTGTGAATATTAATTAATTATAAATAAATTTAAAACTATGGAAATGGAAGCAGCTAAGTACATCGGCGCCGGTTTAGCAATCGGCTTCGGTGCCATCGGTCCGGCTATCGGAGAAGGTATCGCCGCCTCTAAGGCGTTAGAGGCTATCGGTCGTAATCCGGAAGCTAGTGGAAAAATTTCTCCACTTATGTTTGTGTCTATGGCTATTACCGAATCAACCGGTATTTATGCCTTGGTAGTCGCTTTGATTATCTTATTTGCCTAAAAAGCAAAGAGAGTCCGCCTGTTTAAACGGGCGGATTTCCTTGTTTTTTAGTTAAAACTTTTTTTATGAAACTTATTACCGCCCTTGGATTAGATTTAAGAATTTTACTAGCTCAACTGGTAAACTTTGCTATTTTAATTTTTGTTTTATGGCGTTTCGCCTATAAACCGATTTTTAATATTTTAGAGGAACGTCGAAAGAAGGTTGAAAAAGGGATAGAAGACAGTGAGGAGGCAAGCCGTCGTTTATCTGAGGCAGATATACATAAAAAGCAAGTAATCGCTGAAGCTCGTCAGGAAGCTAATAATATTATTGAAGAGGCAAAGAAAAAAGCAGAAATTCGTTATCAAGAAATTATCGCTAAATCGCACTCCGATATTCAAACGATTATTGATGATGAAAAAGAAAAGATTGCTCTCGAACGCAGTAATGCCATAAGAGATGTTAAAGCTGAAGCAACAGAAATGATTTCCTTGGCTCTATCTAAAATATTGGAGGAAAAATTGGATGAAAAAAAAGACGCTGAATTAATTGCGCGGGCGGTTAAAAAATTGAATTAAAATATGAAGATTAGCACTAGCCAATATGCTCAAGCTTTGTTTACGCTCATTGATGATTCTTCTGATGAAAAATCATCGGACGTTATATCTAAGTTTGCTCAGACATTAGTTAATAATAATGATGTTTTTCGAGTTGATAAAATTATTTCCGAATTTGGCCGTTTATGGGATAAGAGCCATGGTAATCTTGAAGTGGAAATAATTAGCGCTCATGAACTTGATGAAAAGACGATAAAAACATTAGAAGATCATATCATGAAGGCTTCCGGGGCAACTGAATTAAAAATTGTTAAAAAAATTGATAAATCTATTTTAGGTGGAGTGGTTATTAAATATGGCGATCAGATTTTTGATGCCGGTTTAAAATCACGCTTAGAAAAATTTAGAGAGGCGATGGCCGCTTAATAAGCAAATAATAAAAATATGTCTACTAACACTAAAGACTTTATCGTTGAAGAATTAAAAAGACAAATCGGTAAATTTCAATCTGAGAGCAAAGAACAGTTATTTGGCCGAGTAATCGAAGTTGGTGATGGAATTGCGCTTATTTCTGGTTTGTCGGACGTTATGATGTCCGAAATGCTTGAATTTAAAACCGCAACCGGATCTGTTTATGGCGTCGTCCTAAATCTTAATGAGGGAAGCGTCGGTGCGATTATTTTAGGAGATTCTATTAAAATTAAAGAAGGAGATGAAGTTATCGCTACTAAGAGAATTCTAGAAGTGCCAGTTGGAGATAATTTAATCGGACGAGTAGTGAGTCCTTTAGGGGCTCCCGTGGATGGTAAAGGAGAAATTAAAGCTGATAAGAGCTATCCGATTGAAAAAATCGCTTCCGGAGTAATTTCTCGCGAATCAGTTAAACAGCCTGTTCAAACAGGGATTAAAGCGATTGATGCCATGATTCCGATTGGCCGTGGGCAAAGAGAACTTATTATTGGCGATCGCCAAATTGGTAAAACTGCTATTGCTATAGATACAATCATTAATCAAAAAGGACAAAACATGAAGTGTATTTATGTAGCAATCGGTCAAAAAGAATCTAAAGTAGCCGCGTTAGTAGCTAAACTGGAAGAATCAGGCGCAATGAAATACACAACAGTCGTTTTAGCCGGTGCCAGTGATTCTGCCCCTCTCCTTTATATCGCTCCTTATGCCGGAACAGCTATGGCTGAATACTTTTTAGATAAAGGTGAAGATGTTTTAATTGTTTATGATGATTTATCAAAACATGCGGTTAGCTATCGTGAAATTTCTTTGTTATTGAAACGTTCTCCGGGACGCGAAGCTTATCCTGGTGATGTTTTTTATCTTCATTCTCGTTTGCTTGAAAGATCTTGTAAATTAAATAAAGATTATGGCGGCGGTTCGATTACTTCTTTACCGATAATTGAAACTCAAGCTGGCGATGTATCGGCTTATATTCCGACTAATGTTATTTCTATCACCGATGGACAGATTTATCTTGAACCGGATTTATTCTATCAAGGTAATCGTCCGGCGGTTAATGTTGGTATTTCTGTTTCCCGTGTTGGTTCGGCTGCGCAAGTTAAAGCGATGAAAAAAGTGGCCGGCAAAATTAAATTAGAGGCCGCTCAATATCGCGAATTAGCAGCCTTTGCTCAATTCGGTTCGGACTTAGACGAAGATACTAAGAAAAAATTAGAAAGAGGAAAACGCTTATTTGAAATTTTCAAACAAGATCAATATTCCCCGGTAGCCGTTGAGGAGCAAGTGCTCTTGTATTATGCATTTTCTAATGGATTCCTTGATAGCGTGCCAGTAGAAAAAATTCAAATTTTTGAAAAAGATTTATTGGCTTATGCCCATAATAATATTCAAGATATTTTAGATAAGGTACGTCAAACCGGCTTATTAGAAGAGGCAGATGAACAAGCTTTTGTTAAGACTGTTGAAGCCTGTAAAGATACTTTGGATTATTTAAAATAAATAAATGACTAACGCCAAAGAAATAAAAAAAAGAATAAAATCAATTGGTAATACTAAAAAAATCACCAAGGCGATGGAAATGGTGGCGGCGGCTAAGATGCGTCGTTCGATTGAAGCAGTTTTAAGAACGAAAACATATGCCAATCTCGGTTGGATGACAATTTTAAATATCGCTGAATCTCTTGATTCGGACGAAAAAAAGCATTCGCTTTTAGAGAAGCGTTCTCAAACAAAGAAAGCGGTTATAATTTTAATTTCTTCCAATCGTGGTTTATGCGGCGGTTTTAATTCAGCTATTGTTAATAAGGCGATTGATTCCATAAAAAAACACAGTCAAGTAGAAACTGATTTTGTTTTAATTGGTAAAAAAGGAATTACAGTCCAAAAACGTTTTGGTTATAAAGTTATTTCTGAATTCACTAAAGATGATGCCGCACCGAAAGTTAGTGATGTTTATCCGATTGCTCGTTTTGTTATTGATGAATTTTTACAGAAAAAATACGATAAGATTCTAATGGCTTATACTGATTTTGTGAGTCCAACTAAGCAAGTACCGCGTGTTCGTCAAATTTTACCTTTTGAATTAGAAGGCCAAGATGAATATCTAGGGGCGGTTGGAAAAAGTGAAAAACTTGGCACAAGCCGTGAATTTTTAAAACAGAAAGAAAGACGTTATTTACAAAATTATAAATATTTATTTAAATATGAGCCGAGTGATAACGAGGTTTTAGATAAGATTTTACCGCGCATGATAGAAGTTCAACTTTATCAAGGATTATTAGAGTCTAATGCTTCCGAACACAGTGCTCGTATGACTTCAATGCACCAGGCTAGTGAAGCGGCTAATGATTTAGTTGAAGAATTAACTTTATTTTATAATAAAGCCCGTCAAGCGGCGATTACTTCAGAAATTGCTGAAATATCTGCTGGCGCGGCTAGTTTAAAAGCTTAAATTTAAAAGATAATATAAAAATATATGGAAAAATCTAAGAATAATACCGGCAAAATCAAGCAGATTATCGGCGCCGTCGTCGATGTTGTGTTTGAGGGAAATTTGCCCGAGATATATTCTGCTTTAACAGTTAAGCTTAAAAGTGGCGAATTAACACTTGAAGTTCAACAACATGTTGGTTTTAATGTTGTTCGCACAGTTGCTCTAGGAACAACAGATGGATTAAAAAGAGGAGACGAAGTAATTAATACCGGTAAAGGAATTAATGTTCCTGTCGGGACGGCTACTTTAGGTAGAATTTTAAATGTATTAGGAGAACCGATTGATAACGAAGGACCGATTAAGGGTGATAAAAATTATGAAATTCATCGTTCGGCTCCGGATTTTTCTGAACAATCAACTAAGACGGAAATTTTAGAAACCGGCATTAAAGTAATCGATTTAATTTGCCCGATTGTAAAAGGAGGAAAAGTTGGTTTATTCGGTGGCGCTGGAGTAGGTAAAACCGTTATTATTCAGGAATTTATCAATAATATCGCTAAGGCTCATGGAGGTTATTCAGTTTTTGCCGGAGTTGGAGAAAGAACTCGTGAAGGAAATGATTTATTTCATGAAATGAAAGAGGCCGGCGTTATTGATAAAGTGGCAATGGTTTTCGGACAAATGAATGAACCACCGGGATGCCGCGCTCGCGTTGCTTTAACTGGTTTATCAATTGCTGAATATTTCCGCGATGAAAAGAAGCAGGATGTTTTATTTTTCGTTGATAATATTTTTCGTTTCACTCAAGCCGGTTCGGAATTATCAACTCTTCTTGGACGTATGCCAAGCGCTGTCGGTTATCAACCGACTTTGGCAACTGAAATGGGAGAACTTCAAGAAAGAATTACTTCAACTAAAAATGGTTCTATTACTTCGATTCAAGCCGTTTATGTACCGGCTGATGATTTAACTGATCCAGCCCCGGCTACTACTTTCGGACATTTGGATTCGACGGTTGTTCTATCTCGCCAATTATCCGAATTAGGTATTTATCCGGCAGTTGATCCGTTAGAATCATCTTCGATGATTCTTGATCCGAAAATAGTCGGTGAAGAACATTATGAAGTTGCTCGTGGTGTGCAGAAAATATTACAACGTTATAAAGAATTGCAGGATATTATCGCTATTTTAGGAATGGAAGAATTATCCGATGAAGACAAAGTAATTGTTTCTCGTGCTAGAAAAATTCAGAAATTTTTATCACAACCTTTTTCCGTGGCTGAAACTTTTACTGGACGTCAGGGCGCTTATGTTAAAATAGCGGATACTATTTTTGGTTTTAAACAGATTCTAGACGGTAAATACGACAGTTTGAATGAGTCTGAATTCTATATGAAAGGTTCGATAAATGATGTTAAAAAAGAAGCTGAATAAATAAAAGGATTAAAAGAAGGGCTTAATTTTTAATTATGGCAAATAAGACAATAAAATTTGAAATCGTTACCCCGGAAAGGCTTGTTCTAGAGCGTGATATTATTCAAGTTACCCTAACGACCACTAGCGGCGAAATTACGGTTTTAGCTGATCATATTCCTTTGGTGACCGTTCTTAAGCCGGGAGTTTTGGAAATAAAATTAGCCGATGGCGATACAGAAATAGTTTCGGTTTCCGGTGGATTTGTGGAAGTAATGAAAACCAAAATAATTGTTTTAGCAGATACGGCTGAAAGAGCGGCTGAACTAGATGAACAAAGAATTGTCGAGGCTCGTCTTCGCGCCGAAGCTCGCAAGAAAGAAATTAGCGATGTTGATGAAGTCCAGTTTGCTAACATAGCGGCTCAACTTGATAAAGAATTGGCTCGCTATAAAGCTTTAAATCGTTGGCGTCGTTTGAAAGGTCTAGACAGAAAATAAATTAAAGATAAATAGGAAATTTAGATTAATATAAAAACCCCTCTTAACAAGAGGGGTTTTTAAGAAGTTTAAAAAAGAAGTCTTTTAATTTAAAT
>CAYIZF010000006.1:0-12716 GCA_964367825.1 uncultured Gammaproteobacteria bacterium
TCTATAAAGATTCCGTTTTTCTTTTTATTTCTTTTTTATTATTTTCTATTTTATTATTTCCACTAGTCCGCTCAAATCTTTTATTTTCATTAATTTTAACTTACCAGCTTTAACTTCAACATTAGGAATTATTGCACTCGTATAACCTAGTCTTTCTGCTTCTTTTAATCTTTCTTCTAAACGGAAAACATTACGCACTTCCCCGCCTAACCCAACCTCACCGAGAACAATCGTGCGCCTGTCAAAATTTTTATTAGCGCTCGATGAGATTATTGCGGTACAAGCGGCTAAGTCTAACGCCGGATCAGAAATTTTTAAACCGCCAACGACATTTAAAATTATATCAGAACCGATTAAATTTATTTTTGTGCGTTTAGAAATAACAGCGCTTAAAACTTGCAAACGTCCGGCATCAAAACCGCTGGTTTTTCTTTGCGGATAACCGAAAATTGTTTTTGTCACTAGCGCCTGCATATCGACTAAAAACGGACGAGTACCTTCGATAACACAACCAATAACCGAACCGGATAAATTATTTAATCCGCTTTCGACAAAAATTAAACTTGGATTTTTTACTTCCTTAAAACCGGTGCCGGTCATCTCGAGCACACCTAATTCATTAACCGAACCGAACCGATTTTTCGTGGCGCGGAGCAAGCAATAATTATTATTTGTTTCATTCTCTAAATATAAAACCGTATCGACAATATGTTCTAATGATTTTGGACCGGCGACTGTTCCGTCTTTGGTAATATGGCCGATAAGTAAAACAGCAATATCATTTTCTTTTGCGAGTTCGAGAAACTTAACCGCAGCCGCGCGAATTTGGGAAATATTTCCCGCTTCCGTCGGAATTAAAGATGAATAAACTGTTTGGATAGAATCGATAATTAAAATATCCGGCTTAACACGAACAGCTGTCGAAACTATTTTTTCAATATTTGTTTCCGAAATAAATTTTAAATTTTTCAAATCACATTCTAAGCGACTTAAACGCGATTTAACTTGAGCGGCCGATTCTTCGCCGCTAACATAAACCGTTTCATTATTTTTTCCGACCGCATTAGCTATTTGCGCGACTAAAGTTGATTTGCCAATTCCCGGTTCGCCGCTTAATAAAACTAGAGAGCCAGGGACTAAACCGCCGCCAAGTACACGGTCAATTTCATCAATGCCGGTTTTTAATCGTTCTAAAGTATTCGCTTTAATCGCCGACAAATCAATAATTTCCGCGCCACCGGTTTTATTGACCGCTTTTTTAACCGCTTCTTTCTCCGCTTCTTTACTATCGAGCGTTTCTTCATGGAGAGTTCCCCAAGACCCACACTCCAAACAACGCCCACTCCATTTCGGAAATTGGGCGTCGCAATTATTGCAGACAAAAACTGTTTTTATTACGGACATAATAATTGTTTATAATTATTTTGTTTGCCAATAGGCTTTATCAAATAGCCATTCTCCATTAACTTTAGTTAGGCTTATATCTATATTTTGAATAAATGGAGTACCGCCATCAATAGTTTCTGTGCTTTCTTGACGTTGAGTTTCTACTAATATTTCCGCTACGCCGGCATTATCATCAAAACTCTTTACCTCATACGTCAGCGCTTTTGTTGTTATACCATAATATGACGAATCGGATGTTTTTGTCCGAAGATTTTCAACATTTTCTTCCGACCAGTTTTTCATTTCATCAGTCATCATTATATTTAAATCGGTAAAATTACCATAGTTAGACTGGTTAGAGAAAGAGCCGAAACGTTCCGCAAATGACATAGATAATTTTCCTAAATCATCTCCGTCAATTTTCCGCGGAGTTTCCGCGGCGATATTATAATTAGCGGTTGGCTGTTTATTTCCCGGAGTAGTTACGCCGGTTTGTTCTGCTTGCGGTAATTCATTAATAAGCTCGTTTCCGGTCAGGCTTTCATTTGGAGCAACAACTGCTGGTTTCCTTAAAAAAACAAAATAAATTATCGCAATAATAATAATCAAAGCGATGATTATTATCAATATTCCTGTTTTTCTCCTGTCGGCTTGCATATGATTCTAATTATTTTATTATATATTTAGCTCTGTGCTTTTAAATTTTCTTCAAATTCTTTTTTAGCTTCTTCAATCTCTAAAAGTTGACGCGGATCGGAAGTTATTAATTGATCTTCGGTATAAGAAGCGACTACTTTCATCGCGACGTGCTTATTACCCGCAAAGAAAATTCCTTCTCCAACGCCGCATTCCAATAATAAATATTTTTCTCCTTCGGTTAAGATAAATGTCTTTTGAATTAAATCAATTGCGGCCGGGGATTGTTTTAACAAAATTTGTAAAGAAGAATTAGTAACAATCGCTTGACCATACGGAGAAGTTAAAAAGTCGTTAACATCTTGAGTAATGGTTGTGACGCCCAAATAATATTTACGGCAACGTTTAACGAGCGCGAAAATAAACTTAGCCGAATCCTCATGTTGCATCATCCACCAAGCTTCATCAATAACTAGAATACGTTTTTTCATCTCACTGCGGACAATATTCCAAATATAATTAACAATTGTATAGATAGCAATCGGACGAAGCTCATCTTCAAGATCGCGAACCGAGAAACAGACTAATTGATTAGTCATTTCGACGTTTGTCTGATTATTAAGCAAGCCGGCGAAAGTTCCTTCGGTAAATTTACGCAATCTTAAAGCCAAGTCAGCGCCGCCTTCCATCCCGTCAAGCACTTGTTCAAAGTCAGCCATAATCGGCGGTTCGATTTTAGATAAATCAGAATCCGGCGTAATATCTTTTTTAGCGTAAGTTTCAAGCAAGGCGCGATCAACGATAGAATCTTCATCATAATTTAAATTACCGAGCATCAAGCGAACCAAACCTTTAAGGGTAATAACGGCGCTGCGAATAATGTCTTTCGGCTTTGCTTCCCCGCCGATAGAGCGCGGCAAATCAAACGGATTAATTTTATTTTCACTGGACAAAGAAATATTAATATAAGTGCCGCCGACCGCTTCCGCTAAATGTTTATATTCATATTCCGGATCAATAACGATAACATCCGATCCAAGCATCAACGAACGTAAAATTTCTAATTTAATCGCATAACTTTTACCGGCGCCAGACGTAGCAAAAACAACCGAATTCGCATTCTGCAAAGAGAAACGATCGAATAAAATCAAACTGTTATTATGGCGGTTAATACCGTATAAAATTCCCTGATCGCTGGTTAATTCACTCGAGATAAACGGAAAAGATGAAGCAATCGGCGAAGAATTCATGTTAAAGGTTATAAATAATTCATCATTACCTAAAGGCATAGTCGAATTAAAACCTTGCTCCGCTTGATAATAAACACGGCGCGAATAAACTAAACGCGAACCAAGAATATCTTCAACTTGGTCAGACAAACGATCAAGCTCTTCCATATTTTCCGAATACACGGTTATATACAAAGCAAATTGAAAGAATTTTTCTGTTCCTTGAGTGAGCGCGTCGCGCAAAGATTCAATATCGCGCAAAGCAGTTTCTCTGAGCGGATCGCGAGCCGCTCCTTTTTCAGAGTCAGAAATTATCTGCGCTTCAAGACCACCAACTTTATTTTTTAATTGCTTTAAAACAATCGCGCTTTTTACCGGATAAAAGAACATCGAAACATCAAAAGTAAAATTAAGGTTAATAATCGGCGCAAACCAACCGACCGAAATATAGCGCGGGTAGCTCACGACAAACATTGTGCGTAAAAATTTATCGCCCAATTGCAGATGATTAGCTTCAATCCGTAAACTGGCCGGAGCAATAATATCGCGAACGGATAAAACGCCGCGGCGGAAAGCCTTTTCTTCTTCAATTACTTCTCTAGTTAAACTCGGATTAGCCTCAATATTTTGATCGGTCGGACGTGGCCCAAAAGAAACCTTTGATTGAAGAGTAATTTTATTCGGATTTTCTTCTTTATTAAAATTAACCATAGTTTTATTTTTCTACCCGCAATTTTTCCAAATTAACTAATTCCTGATTTTTAGCAGTCTCCGGATTATATGTTTTATAATATAATTCAATTAAACTCTGGGTATCTAAACGAGCGACGGCAACACCCATAGATTCTAATCCGCCCATAACGCTCTCAATCCGCCGTTCAAGCATATCTTGATATTGACGAAAAGTTTTTTCTTTTAATTTTATAACCGTCGCCGGACGCATTGCCTCGCCGATTAAACTGAAAAAACTTTTATGCTTATCCGTCATAGGGTCGTAAGGGACAACGATATAAAAACGCTTGTTCATTATTTTTCCGAGAGAAGTTAATTCTTTTATATATTCAATATAGTCGGCTGTCTGTACTTTTAATAATTTATTGGTCTGTTCTTTTTCTTTGCTTTTCAAATATTGAATATAATTATCGATATCTAATTCGCGCGATTGGATAACAATCTGAAGAGTAAATGATAAATTATTTAAAAACCTAACATAAGCGTCAATAACGGCATTCTGCTCATCTTCACTTTTAAGGGCAAAGTTTATACTGGAAACAAGTAAAACCGCACGTAAAGTACCATCCTTCATCACGACGGTATTATCTTTTATTTCAGCAATATCTAAATATTGCTGGGTAGAAACGGAAATATTATTTTTTGCTCCGTTAGTTTTAGGCATAATTTAAAATTTATTCTCCTTTATATCTCCCCTTCGTATCGACTATAAGCGCAAGCTCGGCTAATCGTGATTTTTTAAAAGATTCTTTAGCAACCGGTTTAGCTACTGGCTTAATAAATGTTTCTTCAGTTATTTCAGGAATAACTCCCAATCTATTATTCCAAACTCTGGTACCGGGACGGCGAAATGTCTGAATAATATTTAAAATAAAATAATGAAATGGACGGCCATTTACTTTAACAAAAGAAAACAAAACAGCCAGTAAAAAAGTAAGGATAGTTACAACCAAAAAAAGCGAAAAATCAAACAACTTATACGAAGCGCCGATAATAATTGCCGCCGCTAACAGAATTAAAAACTGACGAGCAGTAATCGGCCCGATAATCTTATTTTCAACGTCAATAAATTGAGGAACAGTAAACTGTTGCATATTAAAAAACTAATTTGCTGTTTAAACCAATAATCGCTTCAATCTCTTCAAATTTCAAATAATTTTCACTATTTTTTTCCGAAGATGCCGCAAAATCTTTTAAGGCGACGCCCTTTTTCAACGCTTCTTGTCCCATTTTCAAATATAGACGATTAATCGGACTCTGACGCCAAGCACGAACGCCTGCTACCATTTTATCATACCCCTCCGCTTCCAACAATTTTATCTTCGAAAATATTTTCGCAGTAATTTCTGCCGGTGTATTTCCTAAACGGCGAAAATTTAATAAATCAAGAAACTGTAATTCCTCAATCGGACCCATCACTTTAGGCATCGGCTTAACATCCTGCATAAATTTCTTCGAACCGGAAACAGGGACTACCGGACGTGAAGCGATAATCGGTTTAATCGGTGGAATTACCGATGAAACCACTGGTTTAACAGGAGCTACCGGTTTAATCGGTAGGACTTCCGGTTTAGCTGAAATAGCTGGATGAACTACTGGTGGAATAACTGGTTTGATTACTGGGGATATAACTGGTTTAACTACTGGAGATATAACTGGTTTAACTACTGGAGATATAACTGGTTTAACTACCAAAGGTGTAACCAAAGGAACGACTTTTTCTACTTCCGGTAAAGCCTTAACTGGTTCGACTGAAGGCAAACTTAATTCTTCTTTCGGAGCAGAAATTTTCTTAGCCTCTTCTTCTGGAGTAGATACTTTTTTAACTTGACCAGAAGAAATTGCTTGTCTTAAATCATATTCTTCAACCCGTTTTGTACTATCAGCTGAGGAAACTATTTTATCAAGGCGCGATGAAGAGATAGAAATAGACGGCGAAATAGAAACAGGGGGAACGGGCACCTTAATTGAATTTTGCGGCAAACGACTATCACAAATCTTTAAAACGCGCTCTATTTCCTCCGGAGTGAGATCAAGTCCGCCAATCTTATAGCTTTTTCCCAAAGTATTTTTTGTGTCTATCTTATTTCTAATCCCGCGATTATAAGTCGAAATGATATTCTTAAAACGATTAACCGCCAACGAACTCGGGAGAATTAAACCCGCTTCCATAATTATCTTTTCAATTTCTTTATCCTGATCAAAAGCCGCTTCCTTCCGAACCATGCCTAAATATTCGGCTGAAGAAGCAAAAATCTTTTCTTTTAAATCTCCAGCTAATTTTTGAGCGGTTTCAGACGGCAAAGAAAATTCTTCACTAAGATATAAAGGCAAAGTCGCGATAGGAATTATTTTTACCATTACCTTCATGATAACAATCGCCAAATCGACTTTATACTGCTCTTCCAGACTAGAGATAGCGGCCATCGCGGACGGCGAAGAAACCCGATCGCGCAGGTCTTTTGGAAGTTTATTAAATTGTTGTAAATAATCGAACATGGGGGAAAGAACTATTTTTATTTTTTATTTTTTAGACGACTAATTTCTTGCTTAACCGCTTTATATTCCAAACTGTCGGGAGCATATTGCGTTAAAATTCTTTCTAGTTCATTAAGCGGCGTATTTTCAATCTTTTTTTGCACTTGTTTTTGAACTCTTAAATTTCCACTGGCAATCGCCCCAGAAGAGGCTTGTTCTTGGTCACCAATTTTCTTTTCATCGTTTAAAACATCTTGAAAAATATCTGACTTATTCTTTTCTCTTTCTTTTTCAACCTTATCAACGGGAATTATCTGCCAATCTTCAACCGGATCATTCCCCATGCTTTCCGGGAAGAAAACTAAATTACGATATAATCTTAATAATTTTCGAAGTAAATCTTTTTCGGCGATATTTAATTTTTTAGCGTTAGGAGAAGAGCTTAAATATTCCGCCATTTTCAACTCATCAAACATTTCACTGCCGTTAATCTTAATAAAATCTTTCAGCCAATTAGAAATAGTTGGAGCGACTTCATGATCATCAAAAATTATACGACCAGCGGTAATATTTTCTTGATTTCCCAGAAAAATATTACTCAATGATTCTTGCAATGCACCATCTTTAGAGAATAGGCTAAAAATATTAAAGTTTATGTTTTCCGCGGCCGCATTATCGGTTAATAATTTTACAACTCCTTTAGAAAATTCCTCTTTTAAAGTTGCTTCTGACATAACAGCTTGCTCGACATTAAATAGTAATAGACTAAAGACTTCTCTTATCATATCACTTTTTAAGTCAAAAGCATCTTCTTCACTGAAACCAAATTTTTTCTCGGCATATTCACTAATACCATCCAAATTAATTTCGCCAATTGCCACCAAGACAACCAAAAAACTTAATTGAACTTGATATTTTTCTTCCAATTTTTTAATATTCTGCAAAACCTCAAAGCCGCCAAGCCGATTTTTTGTCGGTTCAGGCAAGGCCCGAAACTTTTCTAAACATTGAGCAATATAATTCATATAGTTTTAATGTTAGACTGCGGTTTGGTTGCCGGACGGTTGATTATTAATTTCACCAGCTACCTGAGTAGAGATAACATCCATTTCCAGCGGAGTGCTTGCTTTATCGCCGCCTAATATACTTATCTGCTTAGCCAATCCGGTATTTTGTTTATTGATTGCCTTTCTTAAAGAATTAAATAGATAAGCAAAGTTCGGTTGAGTCTTATTAGCATTGCCACCAGTTGTCTTAATTGAACCGCCAAAATTTTTACCCACTTCTTCCAACTTCTTGGAAAAATTCTCCATTGATTTATCAAGACTGGCAGTATTAACAGATATTTCCGATTCGGATGAGCGTGTTTCTATTTCTGCACCCTCTTCTCTCTTTAAAATATCGCTGACTTGAGATTTTTGAGGAGCAACAGTCTTTGGTTTGTCCGCTAATATTTGACCGACAGTATTTTTATCTGTTCGGCCGGTCTTAGTATTATATTTTTTACCTTCCAAAACCTGCTGAGTAACATACTTTGTGTCATCTTCATCTTCAACCCCAAGTCCATGAACTTCTTCATGAATTTTGCTGGTTTTTACATCGCTAAGTTTATAGCTGGCAGCACTGGAATTAATCATGGAAAGATTATCAATCGTTTCCGGTTTACTAAATTTGGTCTTAGCAGTTTCCAAATTATCCATTCTCATCTTATCACCGGCATTAAGACTTCCGCCCTTGCTTCGTATCTTATTTAATTCTTGGTCAATCATGCCAACCATCTTAGAAGAGACTTCTCTAATTAAAGCCGGGTCGCTAGTATTTAATCCACGGACATTTCTATTATCAGCATCTTTACCCTTATCAATTCCTTTAACATTTAATTTATCAAAATCAACTGCAACCGTATCAGATTTTTCGCGAGCGAATTCATTGATTGCCAAATTGCCGTTACCTCTTGGAGCATCGGCTTTTTCTGGCTCAACTCTAGTTGTTTTTTCAGCTTCAGGTTTTGCGGATTCTTTAAGATAGAAAGTGGAATAGCCATTTTGTCTTTTAACTCTATCGCTTTCGCTTGGATCAGGGGCTGCTGTATTTAACCCCCCAGGGATTGTTGGGTTCATGTAGCTACCCAATCTATCGTTACCGACTAACGGGTTACCATTTTTATCTGTTCCATCAACAAGGCCGCCATGTCCTCCGTCTTGTTTTCCTAAATTAAAAGCTCCTCTTTCGTCAGAATTTTTTTGAATATAATTAAGGGCTCTTCCTTTAACATCGGCACCAGTTTGACCAATTGCATACCACTCCGGATCAGATAGTTTACCAATATCTTCGCGACCCATATTAGCTAGCTTTTCGGTAATCTTAGCCGGATCGCCTAAGGCGCTCGGCATCATATTAACTGCCTTCTTTTGAGCAGCCACATCTCCGGGCAAATATCCTTTTTCTTGAGCAAAGCGAGAAACAACTTTTGTATTTTTAAGACTATTAATTTTATCTTCCGCTTTAGTTTCAATTTCTTTTTGTTTTTTATTTACTTTAATTAATCCCCCCGTCGCTAAAGAACGGACGCCAGTATATTTTAATAAAGGATTTTTACTGGCTGCCACTTCGCCCAAAAATTTCTTACCAGTTTTACTGCCAGCCGTCATCATCACGGCTGTTCCGCCAAGAGCTTTAGCGCCTTCTTTAGATTTCTTTCCAGCAAAGGCTGCTCCCTGTTGTATCTTGGCCATTCCTTTACCGGCAATACCGCCAGCCGCGCCGCCGATTTCTTGAGAAATCTTTAAGCCACCAAGAAGCATGCCGATAGCAATAATAAATTTTATAAACACTCCCGGGGTAGATGCTTTAGTTCCGGTTGCATCAGCGCCACCGTCATGCGTAGTGTCCATGCCCGCCTCGTCCGCTATCGAACTGGTAGTGTCGCTATTATTAATTTTAAAATCTTCATTTACCCAATTAGGCACTTGCAAAGAAGTAAAAGATAACCAAATAAAAAATGCGAGAACCGGTCCGATAATTAAATTTTTCGTGAATTCGCTCCACCATTGACTTGAATATTTTGCTCCATCCGGAAAAGACGACATTAAATAAGCCAAAGGCGACAAAACAATATAAATCCAAAGCATCACAATACGCATTACGAGCATTGCCAACATCGTGACAATAACAACTAAAGCGATTAAAACATAAATAAGACCTAAAACATAAGAACCGACTATCTGCCAAAAACCAACAGTATTATCTGACTCAGCTAAAGTTAAAATATCGGTAATCCCTAAATTCGAAATTAAATTTCCGGCGGCAATATCTTTAAAAGCATTAACAAAAGTCAACATCACAACTTGCGCAAAATCAATCAGCAAACCGCAAATAGTTTTAGAAAAATTTATTAAGATTGCCATTAAAATTAATTTAGGCAACCATTTTTTATAATTATATTTTTCTATTCCTAAAATAGTAGCGAAAGCAATAATTAATAAAATAAGAACAAAGAACATATTACAAACATCACGCACAATCATCCAACCGTTTTCTACCGCTGGAGAAGCGATAAAATTACTATACTGAGCAACTGATACTAAAGCTTTCATTACTAAAACAAGAATTAATCCTAGAGCAGAAATAATCCAACCGATAAGACCACCAATGACTTCCCCTGCCCAATCGCTACCAGCACCACCAGCCGCATAAACATTAGGGATTAAAAAGAAAATACCACCTCCGACAAATAAGGTTAAGAAAAAAGCAAATATTTTTTTCTTGTTTTTAGTTATCATAGAATACTATAAATATGTGTTTGAAATCGTATTTATAAAACTGATTATCATATCTGACGTGCTATTATCTTTATTACACCCGCCAATAGCCGCGCACCATATACCGCCAAAAAGAGCCCTAATCGCTTCAAGCGGATTACTGATTCCGGAAACAATCATGGCAATAATACTTAATAAGACTAAAACTGCAAGCATAGCTACTAAATCTAATAGAAATAAACCTATTCCTTCTAAAATAACAGCATTTTTTTTAACTCCTTCAAGATTACTTGGCACCCCTTTCGGCAACCATTCTTCACCTAAAGAACAAAATAATTCTTTCCCTAAAACATATCTTAAACAAACATGAATATTAATCCAGATAAGAGTAAGGCCAAAAGAGGGAATAAGATTTGTCCAGGCTGATTTCAATAAACTCGACATCGCCTGTTTAGCAGGAGAGAGAGTTTTTTTCTCTATTTTATTTTTTAAATTTTCATTCACTTTTTGGCGTAAAGCCGCTATGCGATTAGAACGGAAATCTTCTTTTTCACTCTCATTATAATTATCTTCATCCTTACTATAGCTACTACTATTCCCTCCTCTTACCGATTTTCTAAATTCACCCGATTTAACCGCGCTATCATTTTCTTCATTACCCCAGCTATTGCTTCGAGCGATTAATTGTTCGTCAAGCGGCATAAATAATAAAAATATTTTTGATTCTACGATTAAATTATACAATAAAATAGGAATAAAGGCAAAATAAAAACCCGCCTTATTTTTAAACGAGACGGGTTTTAAATTGTTATCTAATATTTCTAAATTGTCTTGGTGGTCGAACCAGTTTTTCCCCAATTATCCTTAATCTCGATCTTGATTTTTCCAGTAGGTGTCTTGCGATAATAATGATAGAAAACATGAGGGTCGTCAACTGACGGATGACTGTTTTGTCCAGTGATTGTTTGAGTAAAGCCATCACCCCAATCGATATAAATTTCCTTGAGTGGTTGTTGTTCCAGGTCAATCTTGGTTGTAAATTCAATTCCATAAATACCCTTCTCATCATGGGTAATCGAAATTTCTCCGATACTAGGATTAATATAACAGAAAGAATCACGAGAATTATCAACACTACTAAAACTAGCCACCGGACGACCGCCACTAGAGCATGGTTCTAAATCAGAATTAGATGAATTATCCCAATTTATACTTCCGGCCTTATATTTATTGCTTTCCCAAGAATAGGAATTATATGATTTAAGGAATAATTTATTTAATATTGTTTTAAAATCAACAGGTTTACTTTCTATCCGACCTGTTAAGGAAATATGCGGCTCGCCTAAATATTCAGCCCAAAGGGGTTGGCAAGTACCATAACCTCCACAAGTATTCTTAGAAACATAATTTGTTCCTGAAGTTAACGTGGCGTCGGTAAGGCAATAAATATCAGGATTATTTGAACAATATCCAATATAAGAACAGCCATTAGCTTTATTAAATTCGTTTTCTTTATAATTAGAACATCCGTAAGGAAGACCGGCGAGAACCTTTTCTCCTTTTGTATCTGAATATTGATTCTTTAGCGGTATCGCTTCGTTACTATCAGCAATATTAAAATTATCCGGCCAAGAAGCCGCTCCATAAGGAGTTTTACTGAGATTACGATAATATGTCTGTAATCCATGGAAAAGAGTTCTATTATCAGAGGAAGAGGTAGCATTATAAAATAAATTAGAAACATCTTCAACAAAGAATGGGGGTGTAGACGTTGACCAAACAGCATTGCTACCAACTCTGCCAGTCCAAGCTACATTTTCTCCACTAGCGTCCACTACTTGGACAAAATTATTACAAGTTAAACGATAAATCTTACTATTGTCGCCATTCGTACCGTCTGAAGAAATAAATTTTAAGTCATCGGCAATAGCAGGAATATTATTATAATCATAGACACGAACGGGATTGGTATCATTTTTCTGCTCATTCATACCTAATTCTGAGGTATTTTCACACCAATTTTTATAGAATCCATAATGATCATTGCTATTACATAAAGCGGCGGCATCTTTAATATATGTTTTTGTCCTTAAACCACTATCCATCTTTCCCCAACCCTCCTTATACTCATAACCTCTAGTAGAACAATCCCCCATATCAGAAACAGCAACGGAATCAGTTATAAAAATTAAATTGTCTTCATTAGGAATACAAAGTTTTTTTACATATGAACTATCTCTTGAATAATTTCCATAGGCAATCATCGTCTTATAATTATAATCGCCATCACCGTCACAACCATTATTTTCTATTATACAATAATGAATCCCACTACTGTTAAAATGATAATTTGGATAATCTCCCGCACTCTTAGAACTAAAAGAAACCTTGGCGGCCGAAATCTTCTTCAATAATTCAAAATTACCATTAACCTCAGTGCAATAATTAAGCGGAAATGTTCCCTGATAACCGCCGTTAGCTTTTGAAAGTTCAG
>CAYIZF010000007.1:0-12000 GCA_964367825.1 uncultured Gammaproteobacteria bacterium
AAATAATTGAGGTGATTTTTTATTAGAATAATTTTTTAATTATTTTTTAGTGTTTTTCTTTTTTGTTAGCCCGGATTCCTTAATAATTTTTTTTATTTCTTTAGCGATTTTTTTTATTGTTTGAGATCCATCAATGTTTTTTAATTTTTTCTGATCTCGATAATAGCTTAATATCGGCGCAGTTCTTTCCCGGTATATCCTTAAGCGATTTTCGACAGTTTTCATATTATCATCGCTTCGACCGGACATTTTTCCTCGGAGCAATATTCTACGCAAAGCTTCTTCTTCGGTGAGTTTTAGATTTATTACTAAATGGATGTTTGTTTTATCTTTTTTAGCTAAATGATCAAGTGCCTTGGCCTGTCCAAGGTTACGCGGATAGCCATCGAAAATAAAACCATCGCAAGTCGCATTATCTTTTATAAATTTTTCGACAATGTCGATTATTATGTTATTAGGGACTAATTGTCCGGAATCAAGATATTTTTTTATTTTTCCGCCTAGCTCTTTATCGTTTAGCATTTGGCGAGATAACTCACCACTTGAAAGATGGACTAAATTATTTTCTTGTGCGATTATTTTCGCCTGCGTTCCTTTACCGGCTCCCGGAGGACCAAAAATGATGATGTTCATTTAATATATGTTATTTTGTGCCCCGTGCAGGATTCGAACCTGCGACCATCTCGTTAAGAGCGAGCTGCTCTACCAACTGAGCTAACGAGGCTTATAAATGTGGCGGGGGCGGGAATCGAACCCGCGACCTTAGCGTTATGAGTGCTACGCTCTAACCAGCTGAGCTACCCAGCCATTTCCGAGTATTGCGCCGCCGGTTGGCGGATAAACTACTCAGCTATTTTATAACAAATCAAAATCAATTTCAACCCTTCCTGTGCGCCCGGCAGGATTTGAACCTGCAACCCCTTGGTCCGAAGCCAAATACTCTATCCAGTTGAGCTACGGGCGCCACAAAACGCCCTTGGTCCCAGATGAAAAAATCCAAATGAGGGGCGTTTAATTTATCTATTTCCTTTTAATGCTTGCTTTAGGTGGTAACCGGTTTTAAACTTAGCCACTTTAACTGCCGGGATTGTTATTCTTTCGTTTGGCTTTTGTGGGTTTACTCCACCGCGCGCATAGCGGACGCGAGCTAAGAATGTTCCGAAGCCGGCGATAGTGACTTCTCGGTCATTTTTTAACTCATCAATGATAGTTGCTGTTAAAGCATCAATCATTTTTTCCGCCTGTTTTTTGTTTAGCCCTTCGACATCATGATAAATTTTGTCGATGAGTTGTGCTTTGTTCATATGTTTGTATGTTTAATTAATAAACATAATAATATAAATCATTTTTAGCTTATCGGGCGTATTCAGTTACTCTCATTTCACGAATAACATTCACTTTTATCTCCCCTGGGTATTTTAACTCATTTTCTATCTTTTTTGCAATATCTCTAGCCAAATTATAGGATTGAAGGTCATCAACCGTAGTTGGCTCAACAAAGACACGAACTTCACGTCCAGCTTGAATTGCATAGACTTTATCAACGCCTTCAAAGGTTAAAGCAATCTTTTCTAGCTCTTCTAGACGTTGTAAATAGTTTTCGTAATTATCATTTCGAGCTCCCGGACGAGCGGAAGAAATAGCGTCGGCTACTTTTACGATTACAGCAATTAAAGTAGATGGCTTATCATCATGATGAGTTTCAATCGGAGCAATAATTTCGGCTGGTAGGTTATATTTTTTGGCGATATCGCGTCCAATTTCGGTATGATTACCTTGAACCTCATGATCAACTGCTTTACCAATATCATGAAGTAATCCGCCTTTTTTAGCCAGGGTTACATCAGCGCCTAATTCTTCAGCTAACATGGCGGACAAATGAGCGACTTCAATTGAATGGCGCAAGGCATTTTGGCCATAACTAGTGCGGTATTTTAAGCGGCCAAGAATTTGGACAAGTTTTGGATCAAAACCAGTTATCCCAACCTCATACATCGCTTCCTCTCCTGCTTTTTTAATATCTAAAGCAATATCTTTTTTTGCGTTTTCTACCGCATCTTCAATTTTGGTTGGATGGATACGGCCATCTTTTATTAAATAATCAAGAGTTTTTTTAGCGATATGGCGGCGAATAAGAGAAAAGCCAGAAACAGTAATAGCATTAGGAGTATCATCAACAATTATTTCAACGCCAGTCATGTTTTCAATCGCTTTAATGTTTCGGCCTTCACGTCCGATAATTCGGCCTTTCATTTCGTCACTTGGTAAATCAACAGTGGTGGTTGTAAGTTCGACAGTATAATTAGAAACCATTCTTTGCATGGCGAGAGCCATCATATTTTTAGCCTTTTCGTTAATAGTTTCTTCGGCATTATTCTCTAATTTATTAACTCTAGACATTAAATCTTCGGCGGAATTTTCTTCGATTTTTTTTATTAAGATTTCTTTAGCATCCTCTTGGCTTAATTTAGAAATTTCCGCTAATTTTACTTCCTGGTCTTCTTTAACTTTTTTTATTTTTTCTTTAATTTCTTGAACTTCATTAACTTTATCGTATAGTTTTTGTTGTTTTTCTTGCAAATCTAAAAGTTTTTGAGAAAAAGAAGTTTCGCGCTGTTCCAGTCTTTGTTGTTGCTGGCTTATCTCATTTCGACGATTTGCTTCTTCCTTTTTAGCCTCTTCAATGATGTTGAGGGCTTTATCTTGGGCTTTTAAAAGCAAATCTTTTTCTTTAATTTTAGCCTCGCTGATTAATTTTTCTGCTTTTTCGGTGGCATTGTTTACCCTAGAAGTGGCTGATTTTTTATAGTATAAATAACCAATAAAAAAACCACCCAAAGCGAGAATAAGATACAAGACATACTTAAGATATTCCATATAAATTAGGTTTGTCTTTAGGAAAAAAGGTGGCGCATTTATGGTTATTCAGTTTTGAAAAACAAAGAATCGCTAAAAAATAGTATTTTAGAAGCTATGTTTATTGGTTTTTTTTAATTTTTTAACTAATTTTAGATAAAAATTTCGATTAAACATACTTTAAGTAACCTTCAAAAATAATTTTTATAACAACAGTTGCGGTGCTTGGTTTTTCTAACTTATTCCTAAAAACAGACTTATTAATAAATTATATATTTACATTCTTACTTTAGCACTAAACTTTGGATTTGGGAAGAGCTGGCAGAAAGTCTGTCTAAAGAGGATTTTTTGGGTTCTTATTTTCTTTAGTTTCGGCCTAAAATTGACTAAACGTAAAAAATAAAGTAATATTAAACAACAGATAAGAAATAAATAAAGTCTTTATGAATATAACTGAGCTAGCTAGAATTTTGCGAATTTCACCCCAAGAACTCAGAGATCTATTGCCTGAAATGGGTTTTGCTATTGGCCAAAAAGCGATTAAAGTTGATAATAACACCGCTAAGAAAATCATGAAAGATTGGCCGTATTTAAGAAGGGAATGGGAGGCCAGAAAAGCGGCGGCGGCGATAAAAAAACAGGATGAGGTTTTGCCTAAGGAAAAGAAAACAATTGCCGTCCCGAAAGTTATTACGGTGCGCGCTTATGCAGAATTAGCCGGAATTCCGGTTAATCGCGTTTTGGCTGAACTTATGAAAAATGGCGTTTTTACCTCTATTAATGAAAAAATTGATTTTGATACTGCTTTAATTATTGGAGAAAACTTGAATTTAGATGTTCAACCGGCAGAAATAAAAATTGACGAAGAGAATAAAGAGGATAAAAAATTAGAAGCAATTTTAGCCGGTGAAGAAGAAAAGGATTTAAAGAATCGTCCGCCTGTTGTAGTGGTTATGGGGCACGTTGACCATGGTAAGACAAAATTACTTGATTCAATCCGAAGTACAAATGTTGTTGCCGGAGAAGCAGGTGGAATTACTCAACATATCGGTGCATACCAAATTACTCGCAAAGAAAATGTTATTACTTTTATTGATACTCCGGGGCATGAAGCTTTTACCGCTATGCGCAGTCGTGGCGCCAAGGTTGCTGATATTGCGATTTTAGTTGTGGCGGCTGATGATGGAGTTAAACTACAAACTATTGAAGCTTTTAGAATTATTGAAGCTGCAAAAATTCCATATTTAGTGGCGATTAATAAAATTGATAAGCCAACTGCTGATGTTAATAAAACTAAGCAAGAATTATCAACTCAATTAAATATAACTCCGGAGGATTGGGGAGGAAAAACTATTTGTGCACCGATTTCCGCTAAAGATGGAACAGGAATTGAAGATTTATTAGATATGGTTTTGTTGTTAGCGGAAACAGAGGCTAATAACTTAAAAGCTAATCCTAATGCTGATGCCGCCGGAACTGTTATTGAATCGAACGTCGATAAAGCAGCCGGCCCCCTCGCTACTATTTTAGTTCAAAATGGAACATTAAGAGTCGGCGATCAGCTTTGTTTTAACGAAGTGGTATATGGAAAAGTAAAATCTTTAAAAAATTATAAAGGAGAAGAAGTAGGCGAAGTCGGGCCGTCTACTCCTGCAAAAATATTGGGATTAAAAATTTCTCCGGCTGTTGGTGATATTTTAAATGTGGGAGAAGGTGAAAAAGTAAAAGTGAAAAAAATTAAAACCATTTCTCAGGCAGCCGATGTTATGCCGGTAAATTCTGATGATAATGTTGATGATAAAACTCCTAAATTTAATGTGGTTATTAAAACTGACTTTTTAGGAACAGCCGAGGCAGTTGAAGAATCACTCATGAAATTAAATAATGAGAAGGTTAAAGTTTGTGTTATTAATAAAGGCTTAGGTTATATTACTGAAGGCGATGTAAAACGCGCAGAAGACTCAGGTGCTGTGATTTTAGGATTTAATGTTAAAATGTCTCCGGCGATTGAAACTTTAATAAGAGAAAGACAAGTTACAGTAAAGATTTTTTCTATTATCTACGATTTAATTCGTTACGTAAAAGAAGAAATGCAGCTTTTAGTTAAGCCGGAAATAAATCGGATCGAGCTTGGTCGTCTAAAAGTTTTAGCAGTGTTTAGAACAGAAACAGGTAGTCAGATTGTTGGTGGGAAAGTTTTGGACGGTGAACTTCAAAATAATAGTTTAATTGATGTTAAGCGGGGTACTGATTTTATTGTTTCCGGAAAATTAACTCGTTTGCAATCAGGCAAACAAGATGTTGATCGAGTTGAAAAAGATCAGGAAGCGGGTATAAAATATGAAGGTAAACCAATTATCGTCGTTGATGATATTTTAGTTGTTTATAAAGAGGAAAAGATAATAAATAAAATTTAGTATGGCCAAGATTGACCGTATCAATGATTTAATATTGGAAGAATTAGCCATTGTCGTTAATCGCGAAGTTTTTGTTGAAGGCGCTTTAATTACGATTACCAATGTTGAGTGTTCTCCGGATTTAAAACAAGCTAAGGTTAAATTTTCTGTTTTGCCTGATAATTTAGCCGGCACGGCTCTTCGTAAGCTAACCGCCTCTACCAGCTTATTAGTCGGTTTAATTAAAAAGCGGGTAAAGTTAAGAGTGATGCCGCATTTGATTTGGGAGTTTGATGCCACCGAAAGAGAAGCGGAAAAAATTGAAAGATTAATCGCCTCAATTGACGAAAAACCGATTACTCATGAGAGTTTATAAATAATACAGTAAATATTTAAGATAAATTTCAAGATTTTTAAAAGTTCAGCTCGGTCTGGACTTTTTTGTTATTTATAGCTAAAATAGTCAGTTATAAAAACATATGGATTTTACTCTAAAATTACAATTAGCCTATCAAAAGATATCACAAGCGAAAAAGATATTGGTAGTCGGGCACACATCTCCGGATGCGGATGCCTTGGCTTCTATTGGGGCGATAATAGAGATAGCTAGGATTTTTAATTCGGAAGTATATGCTTATGCCGATAATAAACAAATTGGCGTTTATGATTTTATCGTTAACGAAGAATTAGTTAGTTCGAGGGAGCCGGAAAATCTAAAAGATTTTGATGTTATTATAATTCTTGATTGCGGATCGATTTCCCGCACCGGTTTAGAATTAAGAATTAGAAATTTAATTTCTTCTGCCGGAAAGGGATTGATAAAGTCTCGCCCATATATTATTGAATTTGATCATCATGAACAACAAGAAGCATATGCCGATTTAGAAATTAGAGATGCAAGTAAGGCTTCAACCACGGAAATTATTTACCATTTTTTGAAAGTTAATGGACTAATGATTACAAAAAAATTAGCGGATTGTATTTTAATCGGTTTAATGACTGATACGGGACATTTTTTACATGCTAATTCTTCGCAAGAAGCTTTGGCTATTTCCTCGGAAATGCTGATGCGTGGCGCCGCTTTACCAAAGATTATTAATAAGACAGTTCGCAATAAAAGCTTTTCTTCGCTAAAAGTTTGGGGGCAGGCTTTAGAGAATATGAAATATAATCATGACACCGGTTTTGTTTCTTCAGCTCTTTCCGAATCGGAATTATCAATATTATTATCCCCGGAAGAAAGAGATTCTCAGGGTGATTTATTTGGCGGGATTGTTTCTTTTTTAAGTTGTTTGTCGGGTGTTCGTGTCGCTTTATTTTTACGGGAAGAAAATGGAAAAGTAAAAGGAAGTTTAAGAACTAATTTAGATGATATAGACGTTGCGCAATTAGCCGGCAATTGGGGTGGTGGCGGACATAAAAAAGCCGCCGGTTTTTCCGTGGAAGGAAAATTACAGGCGACTGAAAACGGTTGGCGGATAATAAAAAATTAAATTATTTTTTCTGTGAATTTTTTTCGCGCCACTCTTTAATTTTTTTATGGTTTCCTTCGAGTAGGACTTTTGGTACGGGGTATTTCTTAGCGCCGACTTTAAATATTTCCGGACGAGTATATTGCGGATATTCGGTCGTACCTTCTTCGGAATGAGATTCCTCAATAATACTTTCTTTATTGCCAAGTACTCCGGGAATTAATCTGGTTATAGAATCAATAATAGTTAGAGCCGGCAGTTCGCCACCGGTTAGAACATAATCGCCAACGGATATTTCTTCATCAATAAAGTTTTTTATTCTCGCATCAACGCCTTCATAGCGGCCGCAAACAAAAATAATTTCTTCCATCTTAGAATATTTTTTTGCCATTGCCTGATTCCAAGTTTTTCCGGCGGCCGACATTAATAATATTTTTCGTTTTGCTGGTTTTCCTTTTTTATTTAATTTTTTTATCGCCATTAGAGCTTTATATAGCGGTTCGATTTTCATCAGCATACCGGCGCCGCCGCCATAAGGCGTATCATCAACAGTCTTGTGCTTATCGGTTGTCCAATCGCGCAAATTATGGACTTTAAATTTAATGATTTTTTTATCTTGGGCTCTTCGTAAAATACTCTCATTTAAATATGAGTCGAATATTTCCGGGAAGATTGTTAAAAGATGGAATTTCATATAGTTATTTTATTAAGCCAATTTTCGAGTTTATCTCTGTAAACTATTATAACAAAAAAGCGCTGTTTTTACACGGCGCTTTTTTGAATATTCAATTTTGTTTTTTTAGATTTTTAAATCATCGATTGCAGATGTGTCGATATCTTCACGTTCATCGCGACGTTCGCTCTGACGGTGATTGCCACCCTCTGGATCATAGATTTTCAAGTTAACACGAGAGTTGTTTTTTGCGCCAACAATCTTCAATAAAGTGCGGATTGCTTGTGCTGTTTGACCTTTGCGGCCAATAACATAACCCATGTCAGCTGGGTTGATTTTAAGGGTCAATAAGACGCCTCTTTCATCAATCGTTCTGTCGACGACTACATCGTTTGGATTACCAACGATTTGTTTTACAATAGTCTCTAAAAACTGCTTGTCTTGTTCTACCATACGTTTGTTTTAATTTATTAAATAACTGCTATTCAGCAGATTTATACTATTAATTATAACACGAATTACTGATTTGTCAATTTGAACAAATATTAATTTATACGTTTTCCGGGGTTGATTCAGCAGCTGTTTCTTCAACTACTTCTTCAACTACTTCTTCAACCGGAGCTTCAACAACTTCCTCCTTAGCCGCTTCAGCCGCACTCTTTTTATCAGCTTTAGCTTTAATTTGGTTTAAACGTTTCTCGCTTGTCTTTCCCGGTTTAGAAGCAACTACTTTTTTTCCTTCAATAACCTTTTTTTCAAGTAAAAGATTATTAACGGAAGCAGTCATTTGGGCTCCTTTAGAAATCCAATAATTGATTCTATCGTTTTTAGCGACCAATTCCTTAGAATAAGGATTATATGATCCTAAAATTTCTAAAACATTTCCATATGGATCGCGGCTTTTTTCCGAGATAATCAAACGGAACATTTTTTTGTTTGTTTTGCCAGTTTTGGACAATTTAATTGCTAACATAGTTTTGTTTGTCAGTATTATTTTATATTGGAAAATAATAGCTTAATATTAGTTAAAAGTCAATATTGAATTAATAAAGACTGAAAATAGGGCTAACGGCCGTTAAAACGGCTTGGGCGAGCCGGTCCATGGCTATTTCCGCCGAAACTTGGGCGGCTACCACTGAAACCGTTGCCAGTTGATTTTCCTTTTTCATCTTTCCATAAAATTTGGTTTTCCGGTAAGCCTTTCATGGTTAAGTTGATTCTTCCTTGGTCGTCTATTTCTTTTATTTTAACCATAACTTCGTCGCCCACGGAGACAAAGTCGCTTGGCTTTTCAACTCTGTAAGGAGCAAGCTCGCTTACATGGACCATACCGTCTTGATTAGAATTTAAAGCGACAAAAGCACCGAAGTCTAAAATGCGAACAACTTTTCCCTTAATAATTTCGCCAGCTTGGAAAACATGGACAATTTCTTTTACTTGTCTGACCGCCTCGGCAACCTTATCAGCTTCTGTGCCACAAATCATAACCAAACCGTCATCATCGATATCAATACTAACACCGGTTTCATCAATAATGCGATTAATAACTTTTCCGCCCGGCCCAATAATCATACCAATCTTTTCTGGATCGACGTTAAAGCTGGTAATGCGTGGAGCATATTGAGATAATTCGGCGCGAGGAGCTGGAATAGCTTCTTTTAAGACGCCTAAAATTTCATTTAAAGCTTCACGTCCTTGAGTTAAGGTTTGGCGAATAATCGCTTCATCAAGTCCGATAGTTTTAGTATCGAGTTGAATGGCAGTTAAACCAGTATCGGTCCCGGTAATTTTGAAATCCATACCACCGTCGCCGTCTTCTAAATCTTGAAGATCGGTAATAACTTGCCATCTGCTCATATCCGGAACGGAAGCCAGACCCATAGCGATACCGGCAACGTGTTTTTTAATCGGTACGCCAGCATCCATTAAGGTTAAAGTTGAAGCGCAAGTCGAACCCATTGAAGAAGATCCGTTTGAACCTAAAGTTTCAGAAACTACGCGGATGGTATAAGGGAATTCTTCTTTTGTTGGGATAACTGGAATCAAAGCTTTTTCCGCTAAAGCGCCATGACCGATTTCTCGGCGTCCGGTACCACGTAATGGGGAAGCTTCACCAACACAATAAGGCGGGAAATTATAATGATGCATGTAGCGTTTTTTGCTTGTACCTTCAATACTCTCTAAAGATTGTTCAAGTCCAGGAGCGCCTAAAGTGACGATAGACATTACTTGAGTTTCGCCACGAGAGAATAAAGCAGAACCATGAACGCGAGGTAAAATTGCGGTATCGGCCAGCAAAGGACGGATTTGGTTAATTAAACGTCCGTCAACGCGTCTTTTTTCATCAAGAATAGCGCGAGTAATTTCTTCATCAACCATTTTTTCCGCTAAATTTTTTATCACATAACTGCGGCCATCTTTTTCAACACCAGCGTCAAATAAATATTGGTCTAATTGATTTTTAATTTCAGTTAAAGCTGCTTTGCGTTCGATTTTAGTGTAATAAATTTTATCGAATAAAATATTCGGAATATTTTTCTTTAACCATCCCTCACCCTTAGCGAGTAATTCTTTCTTTAATTCTTCTTTAGCCAATTCTTCCGGAGTCTTAAGGAATTTTTTCGCCGGTCTTTCTTTTGGAACAATATTAGCTCTTAATTCATTAAATAAATCAATCGCTTCTTTCATTGATTTCATACCGGAAATAATCGCATCAGCCATAATGTTTTCCGGAACTTCGTTAGCGCCAGCCTCAATCATGATTAAACGGTCGCAAGTACCGGCGACGATAAGATCTAAATCGCTTTTAGCTTGTTGTTCATAAGTCGGATTAAAAATAAATTCATTATCAATTAAACCAATCCTAACACCGCCAATCGGACCATGCCACTCAATACCGGAAATAGATAAAGCGGCGGAAGCGGCCAATAAAGAAACAACATCATAATCATTCTCTTGATCGACGGCTAAAACGGAAATAATTACCTGGACATCACGCTTATCATCCTGATTAAATAACGGACGAATAGCGCGATCAATCATACGACCGGTTAAAACAGATTGATCAGTCGGACGGCCTTCACGTTTAACCCACTGAGAACCTTTGATGATTCCCGCGGCATAAAGTTTCTCTTCGAAATCCACCATTAGAGGGAAGAAATCGACTCCTTCACGTTCAGTTTTTGACTGAACAACGTTGGCCATAACGACGGTTTCGCCGTATTGGACTAAAACTGAAGCATCGGCTTGTAAAGCCATACGGCCAGTTTTAATACTGAGTTCACGACCCAGCCATTGTGTCTTAAACACTTTTTCGTTCAACATTTTGTTTGTTGAGCCTGGCCATTAAATTAAAGAACTGTATCTAAATACAGTGCTATCTATTTAACGGTCAGACTTATATTAAATTTATAAATTATCTTTTAATTTTTTCGTCTTGGGGTTATTGTTCTGGCACTTCGGCTATAAATTAGAAATTTTTTATCGCTTCCTAAATCAGTAAAATCATCAGCTTCTTCAACTAAGCGGGAAGAGCAGGTTTTTCTAAAAGCCATAATTTCCACTAAACAACCTTTATTGTTTTGGAGATAAGAAACTAAAGGTAAATAGTCGCCATCGCCGGAAACAATAACAATCACATCTAATTTATCGCCTAATTTAATCGCATCAATGGTAATACCAACATCCCAATCTCCTTTTTTTGCGCCACCGGCAAAAATTTGCAAATCTTTCATCTTTACTTCAAAACCTTGTTGGCTTAGAGCTTCAATAAAGGGCGCTTCATCTTGATTTTCTGTCCGTATAGCATAAGCAGTGGCCCGGATAAGTTTCCGGCCGGCCACTGCTTTAGCTAAAATTTCTTTGAAGTTTACTTTTTGGTTATACAAATTCTTGGCCGAATGGTACATATTCGAAACGTCGACCAGAATTCCTACTCGTTGTTCACTGTGTTTTATCATTTTATTTTTCGTCTTCTAAATCTTCTTCTTTTAATTCTTCCTCGCCATCAGCATTTTCGGGATTAATATATTTCTTTTCTTTTTTCTTTTCCTCTTCCTCTTCTTCGATTAATTTTTTAGCGATTTTTAATTTTAATTTTTCGGCTAAATCCTTAAATTGTTCAGCGCTTTCTTTTTGCAAATATTTTAATAATTTGCGTCTTTCACCGACTTTTTTCAATAAACCGCGACGGGAAGAAAAATCGTGTTTGTGTTTTTTTAAGTGCTCAGTTAATTCTTTGATTTCTTCGGTTAAAATAGCGATTTGAACCTGAGGAGAACCAGTATCGGTATCATGAACACGGAATTTTTTAATAACTTTCTCTTTTGCTTTTTTGTCTAACATAGTTTTTTTTGCTCTATCCGAGAAGCGGGCTAAGCTGGCCCAATACCAAGAAAGAGTACCATTATATTAATAAGACGCTTATTTCAAAGCGTTAATTTTTTTCATTAATCTTGATTTCTTGCGGGAAGCAGTATTTTTTTTGATTATACCTTTTTTAGAAGCTTTATCGATAGCTTTAATAGTTTTTACATAATCTTTTTTAACCTCTTTATCGCCAGCTTTAATCTGTTTAGTATTAACTTTTACTAAATCTTTGAGC
>CAYIZF010000008.1:0-11882 GCA_964367825.1 uncultured Gammaproteobacteria bacterium
ATTATATATTTATTAGTTAACTTTTGGGTTAGCTTTGATTTTTAGTTTTCTATAATGTTTAATCTTGAACAACAAATTTTTAACCAAATCAAGAAATCAAAAAGCATTTTGATTATCTTTTCAGCTAACCAGGAAGGGGACACTGTCGCCTCCTCTTTGGCCTTATTTTTGTTTTTAAAAAAGCAAAATTATGACGTTTCAATCGTTGGCGCCAACTTTGAAGAAACAAAAAATTCTTTCACCTTTCTCCCGGGATACGGAGAAATCCAAAATTCTTTAAATAATCTGCGCCGTTTTATTGTTTCGGTTGATATTAGCCAAGCAAAAGTAAGCCAAATAAAATATTTGGTTGATGATAATACTTTAAACTTTATCATTTCTCCTTCTGAAGGTTGGTTTAAACCGGAAGATGTTAGCACACGCGCCGGAGAATTTAAATATGATTTAATTATTACTGTCGGATTAAGAGACTTAGAATCTTTAGGCGGTCTTTATGATGAAAATGTTGAATTCTTTTATAAAACATCAATTATAAACATCGACGATCAAGCCAGTAATGAGGAGTATGGCCAAATAAATTTTATTGATCTAAATGCTGTATCTATTTCAGAAATTATTTTTTATCTTCTAAAAAATAACGGGGAAGAGAAAATTAACGAAGACGTTGCTACTTGTTTATTAGCCGGCATCATCCAAAAAACTAAAAATTTTAAAACTTCAAATCTAACACCACGCGCCTTATTAACAACTTCTCAATTAATTTCCGAAGGAGCCAATCGCGAAGAAATTGTTAATAATTTATATCGTTCACGCAGTTTATCAACACTTAAGCTTTGGGGCCGCGTGCTTAATAATCTTCGTTCTGAACAAAAGGAAGAACTTATTTGGTCAAAATTAAGCACAAAAGACTTGCAAGAGACTAGCCCGTCATTAGAGAGTCTAGATGAAATAATCGATGAATTAATAATGAATGTTCCTAACGCTAAATTAGCGGTGATTCTCTGTGAAGAATCTCCGGCTACCAGCAAAATAATTATTTATTCTCTAAAGAATGCTAACGCCTTAGAATTATTAAAAGAATATTCTCCTAAAGGAACAGCTAAACTAGCAATTGCCCCTGTTAATAGGGATGTAGAAACGGCTAGCATTGAGTTAATTTCCGAATTAAAAAGTAAACTTGAAAAATTAAGCGCATAATGGTATAAAATAACTGCCCATCCATTACAAATATCGCTTGCAATCTTTTTTAGTGATTATTATAATGGGCATATAGCTCAGTTGGTTAGAGCACCGCTCTTATAAAGCGGGGGTCGATGGTTCAAGTCCATCTATGCCCACAAAAGGGGCTCGTAGCTCAGTTGGTTAGAGCGCTACGTTGACATCGTAGAGGTCACAGATTCGAGTTCTGTCGGGCCCACCAAAATAAAAATCTCCGTATTTCGCGGAGATTTTTTATTATTGTCATTTACATTTTTCCTAAAAATTGATAAATTATAGGAAAGAATAAAAAACATATGCTTTTCAAGAAAAAGAAATCTCACACTAATTTAACTCCAGCTGTTGAAGAATCTTCAATCGCCGAATGGCTTAATGAAGACGACGAAAACGAAGGCCAATTAGCAATTGATGTTTTCCAAACCGATAAAAAAATAATAATAAAATCAACCATCGCCGGCGTTAAGCCGGAAGATTTAAACATTTCTCTTCATCATGACCTCTTAACTATAAAAGGACGACGTTCAATAAAAGAAGAAGTGAGGGAAGAAGACTATCTTTTTCGCGAATGTTATTGGGGCTCATTCTCGCGCTCAATAATCCTACCCTCTGAAGTGGACAATAAACGTGTCGAAGCGGAACTTGAAAGCGGTGTTCTCACGATAACTTTATATAAAGCCGATTCCGGTCAAATTGAAATCAAAGAAAAAGACTAAGAAGCGGCCCTTAGTATTATGAAAAATAAAAAATGGGCAACAAAATCACTTATCGTTTTGGTGGTTTTTTTATTAACCGTCTTTTTCTTTTTTAGCTTTAAAAACTGGCAAGAAAACTTTAAAGGAAAAATACACTCCGGGGTAACAATTGGTAATATTGATCTGTCCGGGAAGACCCCAGAAGAAGCAAAAAAGCTTATTGAAGAAAAAACTAAAGAGATAATTGATTCCGGTCTAACTTTTACCTACAACGAAAAATCAAAAACAATTGGCGCGATAATTAATTCTTTTGACATTGATTTATCTTATCAATCATTAGTATTCGATATCGAAAAAACCATTAGCCAAACTGAAAGCGATAATAAAAATGATAATTATTTGAATTATCTCCTTTCTAAATTAACATTAAAAGATAAAAAAATAATAAAACCTATTTATTTTTTAGATGAAGCCAGACTTGAGCCTTTACTAGCCGAGGCATTTCCCGAATTAATTATCGAGCCGGTCAATTCTTCATTTTCTATTTCAGAAAAAACCGGAGAGTTAATAGCTGGCCAAGAAAAAATAGGAAAAGAAATAAATTATGATTCAGCTTTTTCTGAATTAAAAAATAATCTTGATGCTCTCTCTAACCAACCGATAAAATTAAAAACTCAATCAAAATATCCAGACGTTAAATCGGCTGATTTAAGTTCTTTAGAAAAAGAAGCGCGAGAAATTATCGAATCCGAGGGATTTTTAATAACTTTTAAAGATCCAAGCGGCGACTCGGCCACAACAACTTGGAAAATAAAACCAGAAAAACTTCTTGGTTGGCTTGGTGTTATTAAAAAAAATGGACAAATAAAATTAGCGGTTAATTCTGATAAGGTTGCTGATTATCTTTCTTTAAATGTTGCGCCGGAAGTAGATAAAGAAGTTATTCATCCTCGTTTTGAAATAAAAAACGGAAAAGTAACTAGTTGGCAGAATGGTGTTAATGGGCAAAAACTAAACATCGCTTCATCGACTGAAAAAATTTCAGAAGCTTTCTTGTCTGGACAAAAAATAGCAAATTTAGAAACAGAAGAAATCGACAGTGAGGCCCTTAATTCCGAACAAACCTTAAATATAAAAGAAATAATTGGTACCGGACATTCTAACTTTGTCGGATCTTCCGCAAACCGCATAAAGAATATTAAAACCGGAGCTAATGCGGTAAGTGGCGTGCTTATTGCTCCCGGAGAAGAATTTTCTTTAGTAAAAGTTTTAGGAGAAATCGATGCTGAAAATGGCTATTATGAAGAGCTAGTTATCAAAGGCGATAAAACCGTAAAAGAATACGGGGGGGGATTATGCCAAATAGGAACAACCATGTTTCGTGCTGCTATCCAATCCGGATTACCAATAACCTATCGCCGCAATCACTCTTACCGAGTTTCATATTATGAACCGGCTGGCATGGATGCTGCTATTTATATTCCCGAACCCGATGTTCGTTTTATAAATGATACCGGTAACTATATCTTAATCCAGTCTAGATTTTCTGGAAATGATATTTATTTCGATTTTTGGGGAGTAAAAGACGGCCGAGAAGTTACTATCACCGAACCAGTTGTTTATAATATTGTTAAACCTAGCCCAACAAAATATATTGAGACAACCGAGCTTGAGCCAGGAAAAGAAAAATGCACAGAAAGCGCTCATAATGGCGCTGATGCCTATTTTGATTATAAAGTTATATACCCAGAGAATTCCACTACTACTCCTGTTCATGAAAAGAGGTTTACTTCGCACTATGTTCCTTGGCAAAAAGTTTGTCTAGTCGGGGTTAGTGAAGAAAGCTCCCAGGCTTCAAGTACAACAGAAATTCAAACCGATTCTTCTCAAACAAATTCCACGTCAACAAATTCCAACACAACAAACACTGACCCGACTTCAGCCACTAGCACTATAACTAATTAAACCTTAACATAAAAATTCTTTAATAATCTTTATAGATAACAAAAAAGACACTTTTCAAAGCGTCTTTTTATATTAGAGTTTCTTAACTGATTATTTTATTAACTCTCCTTCAATAACCTTTGGAAGTTCATTTGATTTCTTTTTCTTAAAAACAAATATTTGCTGTATGGCGGTTAAGAATGTTAAAACAAACCAATAAAATGTTAGTCCTCCCGGCAGAGATATACCAATAAAGATGGTGATTGCCGGCATGAAGTAAAGCATTTGTTTGTTCATAATTGCCGCCATATTTTCATCTTTCGAACCATCTGTTTTTATTTCCGCCTTCTTAGTCATCATCATTTTTGCCTGCCAGAATTGAGCTAAACCAGCTAAAATAGCTAAGTAAATATTTGGTTTACTGAGATCTAAAAACCCGAAAGAAAGACCATTGATCATTTCCGGTTTAGGAATAAAAGAATATACTAAATCTAATTTATTATTTAATCCATCACGGAAAACCTGATAAACAGCAATTAAGAAAGGGAATTGGATTAAAAGAGGTAAACATGAGGAAAAGGGATTAATATGGCTCTCTTTATATAAAGCCATGGTTGCTTGACTGAGACCAACCTTATCATCGGCGTATTTTTTCTTTAATTCCTCAATTTTTGGTTGCAAGTCTTGTAGCTCTTTCTGGGATTTTATTGATTTCTGACCGAGCGGCCAAAGAATCAGCTTAATTATTATTGTTAATAGGATGATTGCAATTCCTAAATCTTGAAAAGAAACAGTATTATATAAGAAAATCAAAAGATTAAGAATCGGTTGATAAAAAATAACTGTAAAAATGTTTCCCATATTTAAGTGTTTATATTAAATAAATTTATTTAAGCGGATCATAGCCGCCCTTATTCCAAGGGTTACAACGTAAAATGCGCCAAGAAGCCATCAATCCACCTTTTATGACTCCGTATTTTGCTATTGCTTGCGCACTGTATTCTGAACAGGAAGGGCTAAAACGACAAAAACCTTGGGGATAAAATATTTTTAAAACTCCATGATCAAAAGAAATTGTTTTTTGATAAACTCTTATGAAAAAAACAGCTAACTTTCGAGGAATATTATAGATAAAATTTAACATATTTATCTAATATTAGCCTAATTATACAATCGGAGTTTTTTTAGTCCCCCTAATACCTCTTCTTTTATTTCTTTAAAATTTTTACCTAATATTGGCGGTAAAACAATAATAACAATATCTTTTCCCGGCTTTATTGATAGTAATTCTTTGCTAATAATGGCTCTAATTTGTCTTCTAATCTTATTCCTAACTACAGCCTTTTTACTTACTTTTAATCCTATTAGAATCCCAAAACGCGAATAGGGAAGATTATTAGAAGCAACCTTAATCCCTAATATCTTAGCATAAAAAGATTGGCCGGTCTTAAATACGCGGTCAAACTCTTTATCTAAACTTATTCGATTTTCTTTAGCTAACATGTAAAGCCTTACTTAATACTATTTTGAGAGTTTTTTACGACCTTTATCGCGGCGTCTTTTTAAAACTTCACGTCCATCTTCGGTCTGCATTCTCTTTAAAAATCCATGTTTTTTACTGGCCCGATGTGTATCTGGCTGATAGGTTCTTTTCGGCATAAATATAACTTAAATAATTGATTTGTTCTTATAACATAACATTTTTATTTATCAAAGTCAATTATAATAATTTTTTACTAAAAATAACTTATCCCCCTTTTATCAACATATTTTTAACAACAGCCATCCTTGTTATTACCCCCCTTATCGAATATAATAAACATAATGGTTATTAATTTTTTATTCTTATGACTAATGAGCAGGTTTGGCAGGCTGTCTTAGGGGAAATCGAAGTAAGCTTATCTCGGGCTAACTTTATTACCTGGTTTAAAGATACTTTCATCTCTTCGTTTGAAAATGAACGAGTTGTTATTTGTGTTCCAAACGCTTTTGTAAAAAAATGGCTAGAAGAAAAATATCATAAAAATATTCTCAGTGCACTTGAAAATGTAACTAAACAAAATATTAAAGAAATTATTTATAAAATAGAATTAAAAAAGGGCAACACGGCTACTTTCCAAATAAATAATCCTGAAACAGCCCCAGAGAAAAATAATCAAGAGATAAATTCAGTTTCTTCCTCTGTAAATCGCCCTACTGAAAGTAATTTAAATCAAAATAATAACGTTACTAATGGGAATAGTAATGGAAGCGGAAACGGTTCTAATCGTTATGGTCTAAATCCTCGATATATTTTTGAAAATTTTATTGTCGGCAAGGGGAATGAATTAGCTAATGCTGCTTGTTTAGCCGTAGTTAATAATCTCGGAAAAACTTATAACCCATTATTTATATATGGAGGTGTCGGTTTAGGGAAGACTCATCTTTTGCAAGCTATCGGTAATGAAGTAGCTAAAAGAACTGATAAAATACTTTATACAACCAGTGAGAAGTTTACCAATAACTATATTCAAGCAGTTACTTCTGGAAAAGCAAAAGAGTTTAAAAACTTATACCGTAATGTCGATTTATTATTAGTTGACGATGTCCAATTTATGGGCGGAAAAGACGGTACGCAAGAGGAATTCTTCCATACTTTTAATGAATTATTACAAAATGATAAACAAATAGTTTTGACCTCTGATCGTGCACCTAAATCAATCCCGGCTATTGAAAAACGTTTAGTCTCTCGTTTTGAAGCCGGAATGGTGGCGGACGTTGGTAAGCCGGACGTTGAAACAAAGATCGCTATTTTAGAGAAAAAAGCTATAGAAAAAAACTTTGCGCTTGATCGCGAAATACTTCTTTATATAGCCGACCATGTTCAAAATAATATCAGAGAGTTAGAAGGCGCATTAATAAAAGTTATCGCCTACCATCAATTTAAAAATATCCAGCCAACCTTAAAAACTATCAAAGATGTTTTAGGCGACTATATCTCTAACATACAAACAAAGTCATTAACTCCAAAAGAAATAATAGAAGCGGTCGCTAAATTTTATAATGCAACCTACAAAGACTTAATCAGTTCTAGCCGCAAGAAAGAATTAGTTTGGCCGAGACAAATTGCCATATATTTAATTCGTGGAGAATTAAACACCTCATACCCAACAATCGGCAATGAACTCGGCGGCCGAGATCATACCACCGCTATGCATGCTTATAATAAAATCTATCAAGAGGTAAAAGAGAAGGGAAATGAAAAAATAAAACAAGAAATTGAATCAATCCGTCAACTGTTCAGTAGTTCTTATTAATCAAATACGATAATGATTGGGTAAATCCTGTGGACTACTATGTTAATAGCTTGTTCACATAATCTGGACGCTATTGGACAGCTTGTGTATAAAAATAATTATTTTTAACTTAAGCACAAATCGTTAAAAATTTTACCCTTATTATCTGCCCCTTTTTCAACAAGAAAATCTTAATTTTTCCCAACAAAAAATCAAAAAAACCATAAAATTAAAAGATATCCACTCCCTTATTATTATTACTAATTATTTATATATAAATTAATATATAATAAACAATTTAAACATATGCGTTTCATTAGTTTACAAGAAAACTTAAAAAGAGGTTTAAATATAGTTGGACATGTTAGTACAAAAAATATTAATTTACCAATCCTAAATAATATATTAATTAAAGCGGAGGATGGTAATATAGAATTAGTTAGCACAAATCTAGAAATAGGCATTACCCATCAAGTTAGAGGAAAAATAGAAGTTGATGGACAATTTACGGTTGATTCAAAATTAATCAGTGAATATGTAAATTTGCTTAGTGGTGGTGAAAAAGTAAAAATAGAGGAAAAAGATAATGAATTAAAAGTTGAATGCGGAAATTATAAGACAAAAATCAAAGGAGAATCAGCTAAAGAGTTTCCATTAATCCCGACATTACCAAGAGAGGGCTATTATAGTTGTAAGAGTGGAGAGTTAAAAAAGGCTCTAAACAGTGTTGGTTTTGCTGTTTCTAATAATGAGAACAGGATCGAGTTATCCGGGGTTTTATTTTCTTTTAATGACGATAAATTAAGTTTAGTAGCAACAGATAGTTATCGTTTGGCGGAAAAAGAAATAAAAATAAATTCAAAAGAATTGACCGGAGAACAAAAAGTTATTGTCCCTGGAAAAACAGTCCAGGAATTAATGAGAGTTTTAAATAATTTAGAAAACGGAGAATTAAACGAAGACCAAGAGCTTAAATTTTATTTATCAGAAAACCAAATATTATTTGTAGTTGACTCAGTTGAACTTATTTCAAGACTTATTAATGGCCACTATCCTGATTATAAACAAATAATCCCGGCTAAAAGTCAAACAGATGTCTTAGTGGAAAAAACCGAAATAATACGTGCAGTAAAAGCAGCTGCTTTATTTTCTAAGACAGGAATTAATGACATTACTCTATTATTTTTAAAAAATAAAATAACTGTCTCCGCTTTTTCAGGCGCGAGTGGTGAAAGTCAAATAGAACTTGAGGCAGAAGTGAATGGCAGTGATAATGAAGTAACAATAAATTATCGCTACTTATTAGATGGATTAAATAACATAGAAGGAGACATGATTAGATTAAATATTTTAAATAATTCAACTCCTTGTGTTCTAAAACCGGAAAAAGGTGATGATTATTTATATATTGTGATGCCGATTAGACAGTAATTTTTTACAGCTATAACCTATAAAAAAAGACTATTTTAAATAGTCTTTTTTATATAGAACCTAATGATTAATTTATTATTATTTTTACTTCGTTGCTCTTTAACACATCGCCATTCCAATCATGAAGTTCTCCATAAATAGTATAATCTCCGGGTTGAGGGATTGTGTCCCAAGAGAGATTAAGTACCCCATCTTCATTTCCGCTTTTACTTTTTATTACTGATATATTTCCGTTATTATCACGAAGCATTAAATTTATTCGCGCAATTCTTTCCGGTTGCTTAGCCATAAAAGATATGGGAAGAGGAAAATCAATAGAATTTATTGCCGATCCGGATGAAGGAGAAATAAGATTAAGGGAGTTTTTACTAGTTGAAACAGAATTATCTTTTATTAAAAGATTAAAATCAATCTTTGCTTCGTTGCAGTTTTGGATATCATCACAAGCTCGAACAGTTAAAGTATGATAGCCATTATTTAACATGTTAATTGCATCGGTCATTGGGGCCGCTTCTCCTAATTTTGTTCTCCAAAGATTATCATTTATATAATATTCAATCCGGTTAACTAAACGAGGAGCAGAGGCTTCTATTTGCACTTCTAAATTAACATCACTAATTGTTTGGTTGTTACTTGGTGAAATTATTTTAATAGTTGGCTTATTAGCATCGTTATGTAAGAGTTCATAATCAGGCGGTAAAGAAAAGAGTGAAGAGCTGGCATTCTTTTCTGCCCAAGTTTTTATCGCATCTTCCCATATTTGAAATTGAGGGTCACTCGAAGGATTACTTGGCATATCTCCTCGTGGATTATCTTTATCAACATAAAATAGAATACTATGGCTAACTAAAACTTCTCGTTTTTCAATTAATTCTAGCGGAGTAGATCCCGTAGCTAATAATCCGGTGCTTTTATCGATATTAATCGTTTGTTTAGGAACTTCTCCATCTAAAATTGCCTTGCCAGTAGTATAGTCGTCGGGAGCCTTAAAGGTTTCAGCTGGAGTATCACCTAAAACTTTAGCCATATAATCATGCCAGATAGGGGCGGCAACCACACTACCATCAGCCTTACCGCTCATCTCTTTATTGTCACTATTTCCAACCCAAACACCGGTAACCAAAGATGGAGTATATCCTATTGTCCAAGCATCATGGTAGTCGTTAGTAGTCCCGGTTTTAGCCGCTACCGGGCGATTGCTGAGAGTTAAATAATTTTTTTCACCAAAGACATATGAACGGGCTTCGTTATCGCTAAGAACGCTATTTATCATTCTGGCCACTTGAGAATCAAGAACCTTTTTTTCACTTGGAGAATATTCTTCAATAACGTTTCCGTTTTTATCTTCGACTTTTAAGATGCTGACAATCGGGCTCATTTTTCCGTCGCGCGCAAAAGCACTGTAGGCATTAGCGTGCTCTAATAATTTTACTTCACCGCCGCCGAGAACTAATGATAAACCGAAACGATTTCTTGGATAAAGAGTTGTGTAACCCATATTTTCCGCCAAATCGAGAACATTATTAATCCCAGCTAAATAAATTGCTTTAACGGCTGGAATATTTAAGGAGCCAGCCAGGGCTTGTCTGATAGAAATTGGACCACGTTCTTTTAGATCATAGTTGTGTGGAGTATATGAGTCCGATGAGTCAGTAGAAAAATTAGTTACAACATCAAATAAAATAGTGGAAGGCGTATAACCTTTATTAAAGAGCGCGGCGTAAACAATCGGTTTCATTGAAGACCCCGGTTGGCGCGATGAAGTAACGACATTTACTTGTCCATCTATAGAATCGTCAAAAAAGTCGCGTGAACCAACCATGGCAAGAATTTGTCCGGTTTTTGGGTCAAGTGATACTAACGCCGCATTATTTGCTTTATAATTTTTCGGATAATCTTTTGTTCGCTCAGCAATAATTTCTTCTGCTATTCTCTGTTTATATAAATCGAGTGTTGTGTAGATTTTTAAGCCTTCTTGTTCAATCATTTTTTCGCCATATTTTTCTGAAAGAATGTCTTTAATGTACATAACAAAATGCGGCGCGGTAATATTATTATCTCTTTCTTTAAAGACAATTTCTTGAGCTTTTGCTTGGTCGCGTTCTTCTTCGGAAATATATCCTTGTTCGGCCATTAAATTTAAAATATAATCTTTTCTGCCTAAAAGAATATCTTTATGTGATCCATAGGGAGAATAACGACTGGGGGACTGCGGTAGGGCCGCTAAGATAGCCGCTTCCGGTAGAGTAATGTCTTTTACACTTTTGCCAAAATATTTTTGTGCGGCTGATTCAACCCCATAAGCATTAGAGCCATAAGGAATCTCATTAAAATACATTTGTAAGATTTCATCTTTAGAAAATTTTTCTTCTAGACGATAAGCCAAAATCAATTCTTTAACTTTTCTGGTGATAGTTTTTTCATTAGATAGAACGGCATTTTTTATAAATTGTTGGGTTAAGGTAGATCCGCCGGCACTACGATTATAAACTATATTAGTAATCGCTGTTCTTGCCATTGCTAAGACGCTGAAAGCGCCATGGTTATAAAAATTTTTATCCTCAACGGCAATTGTCGCATTCTTAACGTTAGCCGGAATGTCTTCTAAGAGAACAAGAGTTCTTCTCTCTTCGCCACTTATTTCATAAAGAATATTTTCTCCACTTCGATCATAGATTTTTGTGCTTTGAGCGACTTCGCGTTCCATTAGCTGATTCGGATTTGGTAAATCGCGCGAAATCAAGATTATTGCCAAGAAGGCGATAAAGACAAAAGTGGCCGCCATAGCCAAAAGAAAAAGAATTATTTTTTTCTTGGTTATTTTTTTTGGATTTTTTCTGGTATTTTTCTGATAACTGCCACGACTAGCATCGGTTCTCCAGGAGCTTATTTTTCTGGCTTTTAATTGAGGAATAGGCATAAAATATATAGTTAATATAAATTTATTATATCAGATATTTAATTTTTTTAGAATTTAACCGGAAATTATTATGCGTTTAGATAAAATTGTTTTATAATTGTCTTATATAATGATACTTTGTAATTAGTTTGTAAACCCTATGGAATTAATAAATAGCGTAAATAACCAAAAGATAAAGGATTTGGTCAAATTGCAAAAAGCGAGTGAACGGCGCGAGAAACAGTTTATTATTATTGATGGCGCACGCGAAATAGAATTGGCTAAAAAATCAGGCGTGGATATTTTAGAATTATTTTATTGCCCAGCCTTAATAAGAAAGGAAGAAAAGAATTTTTTTAGTATTACCCAAGAGAAAATTACAGAAGTGTCAGAAGCGGTCTTTAAGAAAATATGCTATAAAGA
>CAYIZF010000009.1:0-10622 GCA_964367825.1 uncultured Gammaproteobacteria bacterium
CAGTAATATTGAAAGAGAATTTTATTCGGTTGAAGGGGAGAAAAGCGAACGAATGGTTTTGCGTCCGGAATTAACCCAAGGGATTTTACGCGCCTATTTAGAAAATAAATTAAATGAAGGTGTTTTGCCTGCCAGACTTTTTTCTTTAGGACCGGTTTTTCGTCGCGAAAAACTACAATCTGGTCGTTATCGCGAGTCGACTCAGTTTGATCTAGAAATAATTGGTGAAAAAAATCCGATGGCGGAAGCAATTTTAATTTCAATTGCGCATAATTTTTTTGAAGAATTAGGAATTGCTACTCAGGTTCAAGTAAATAGTATCGGTTCGGCTGAATGTCGCCGTGAATATTGTAATAAACTCAATGCTTATTATAAAGAAAGAGGACATCGTTCTAAATTATGTAATTCTTGTAAAAATAATTTAGGGAAAAATTCTCTTAGTTTGCTTGATTGTAAAGAAGACGCTTGTGTTAAATTACGTGAAGAGGCGCCGCAAATCGCTAATCATTTATCCGATGAAAGTCGTGAGTATTTTACTAAAACTTTAGAATTTTTAGATGAATTAAATATTAATTATAATTTTAACCCCTATTTGGTTAGAGGATTAAATTATTATAATGATACTGTCTTTGAATTTTGGCCTGTTAATGAAGATGGATCCGTCCAAGGGAAATTATCTTTAGCCGGTGGCGGTCGCTATGACTCTTTAATTGATAATATGGGCGGTCAGTCAACTCCAGCTATTGGTTTAGCGATTGGTGTTGAAAGAACGATGTCTCGGCTGAAAGATAAGCAACTCTTGGCAAATCCAACAGAAGAGGATATAATATTTATTGCTCAATTAGGGGAGCAAGCTAAGCTTAAGGCTCTACAGCTATTCCAAGAACTTAGAAAGGCAGGCTTTAATGTTAGACAATCGTTTGCATCTGATAGTCTAAAAGTGCAGTTAGAGGAAGCGGTTACTATTAAAGCAAAAACATGTTTAATATTAGGTAAAAAAGAAATAATAGATGGAACGATTTTGATGCGCGATATGGATTCTAGCGCTCAAGAAGTGGTTGTTTTTAAGAAAATAAAAGAACGTTTAATTAAAAAAGATAAAATAGTCGAAAAAAGATTAAATATTAGAAAGGAGGAAGGATTATATGGCAGATTTTAAAAGAAAACCCGGAGAAAGTTTCGAAAGTTTCTTGCGAAAGTTTAAAAAGGGTTTAAAAAATAGTAAAAGATTGCAGAAAGCTAGATCAAAACAGCATATTGAACCTAAAAAGACAAAACGTCTTCAGAAGAAATATGCTTTAACCAGTTTAGCATTAAGTAAAAAGAATGAGCATTTGCGACGTATCGGCAAGTTGCCGGAGAGCACTATGAGATCATAATTTTTCTGATGTTTTAAAAATAAAAAATCCTCCTTTAGGAGGATTTTTTGATTCCGGGGATGAAGCGTTTTATGCTTTCGAAAGTTGATTTTTTAGCAAATTGTTTTATACGATCGCGAGCACGTTTTGTTTTAACAAATTTTAACCAGTCTTTATTCGGATATTCACGATTTTTTTCAATAATAATTTCGACCAGATCGCCATTTTTTAATTCTTGATCAAGACGGCCAAGTTTATCATTAACAATTGCGCGCGAAGCTTTATTACCGATATTGCCATGAACTGCATAGGCAAAATCGATTGGTGTTGCTTCTTCCGGTAATTCAAACACATCACCTTTTGGAGAAAAAACAAAAATTCGGTCACGAAAAATATCCATTTTTATATTAGTCACTAATTCAGTAGTATTAGTTATTTCTTTTTGGATTTCAATAATTTCCTTAACCCATGAAGGGGATTGATAATTATTAACATCTTTTTTTGATTTATAGTACCAGTGAGCGGACAAACCATAAATAGATTCTTCATGCATTTCTCTGGTTCTAATTTGGAATTCCGCTAATGTTCCTTCTGGACCGAAGATAGTAGTGTGCAAAGAGCGGTAGCCGTTTGGTTTTGGTACAGCCACATAATCTTTAAAACGATTAGGTTTTGGGCGCCAGAGAGCATGGATTATTCCCAGAGTCTTATAACAATCATTAACTGTCGGCACGATTATACGAAGTCCAAAAACATCATAAATTTCATCAAATTGCTTGTCTTTTTCCTGCATTTTATTATAAATGCTGTATAGGTGTTTAAATCTAGCTTCAATTTCAAATGATATTTCTGCTTCTTCTAATTTTGGAATAAGAATATCTTTTATTTTTTGAAAAAAACGATTACGTTCCACTCTTTTTTCAACTTCATATTTATATTCTATTTCATGGTATTTGTCCGAATGTAAATATTTGAAACAAAGATCTTCCATTTGCCATTTTAAACGTCCAATTCCGAGTAGGCCGGCGATTGGCGCATAAATTTCTAATGTTTCTTGAGCAATTCTTTTCTGTTTTTCCGGAGGTAATTTTTCTAGAGTGCGCAGATTATGCAAGCGGTCGCAAAATTTTATAAAAATCACGCGCAAGTCACTGGTCATGGCTAAAAACATTTTCTTTAAATTCTCTCGATAACGTTCAATACCGCGGTATTTAATTTTTCCTAATTTTGTTACTCCTTTGACTAAGTTATAGACGTCAACTCCAAAAATTTCTTTTATTTCTTCTAAACCATGGCTGGTATCTTCGGGCACATCATGAAGAATTCCGGCGGTTACTGTTGATAAATCAGCCTTAATTTCTGCTAAAAGGAAAGCGGTATGGAGAGGATGTTGGATATAAGGTTCACCGGTTTTTCTTATTTGCCCTTCGTGGGCCATTTCGGCAAATTTATAAGCCTTTTCTAGTACAGAAAAATCTTCATCAGGATGGCTTTCTTTGAACTTTTTTGTAATCTGTTCGATAGTCATAAAACACTTTTTCTTTTTGCCATTTTTATGTTATAATAAATTCATCTAAATTATATCAAGAGAGTGGATAATTTGAAAGCTTTTTTATAATCCCATGACCAAAAAAGGTAAATTATTTATTTTTATTTTTTGCTTAATCGTTTTTTTGATTGGAGCTAATTTTGTTTTAGCGCAAGCAGATTTTGGAACAGAACAGGTAGCGGAAACAGTTAATCTCGCGCAGGCTGATCCACGCACCATTATCGGTCGTATTATTCAAATAGCTCTAAGCTTTCTAGGAGTAATAGCTTTGATTTTAGTTATATATGCTGGTTTTTTATGGACAACTTCAGGTGGCGATGAAGATAAAATTACTGATGCTAAAAGAATTTTAAAAAATGCGGTGATTGGTTTAGTAATCATTTTATCATCTTGGTCAATAACTACTTTTGTTTTATCTAAATTGTCGGGAGCAATTGGCGGCGGGGCAGGATTAGGACAGAAAGGTGCTGAACGAGCTCCTTTAACTAGCAATTATGGTATTGGTGCTATTGGCGCTTGTACAGTTGATAATTTTTATCCGGAGAATAACCAAACTGATGTAGCGCGTAATAGTTCAATTACAATTACTTTTAAAGAACAAATTAAAGCGGATAGTATTTGTGTTAATGCGACTGGATCTGTTTGTGCTTGTGATAATACTGATAACTGCAATAAAATAAATCCGGAAAATATTAGAATTTTTAAAACGGAGTTGGGGGATTCGTGTGATAATAATAGTTGTCCAAAAGTAAATGCTAATGTTGCTGATGTTAAGGCTGCTATATCTAGCGATGGTAAAACCTTAATTTTAACTCCGCTTAGTTATCTTGGCGATGGAACTAAAAATGTTTGGTATTCGGTTAAAATGACTGAAAGTGTAAAAAAAGTAGATGATTCTTCCATATTTAAAAGTTGTTCCGATAATTATTTTAGTTGGAAATTTGAAGTTAGCTCTCGAATTGATTTAACTCCTCCTCAAGTTGTTGTCGGTGGCACTTTTCCTCTTCCGGACAATGAAGATGATGTAACTAATAAAACCTCTGATGCTAAAAAGGCCACAGGCTTAATTACGGTTAACGCCATGCCTAAAGTTTACAAAGCATCTGCAATTACCAGCGTTGTTTCTGTTGGCACATCACCCGTGGCGACAGCTACCCCGCTTAATTATCAAGGAACTTTAACTCAGTTTAAAGTGGTAATATCTTCAGACATATCTAAAGCGCAATTATTTGATGGAAATAATGATGCGAATTTATTAGGCTCGGCTAATTTTGATTCTCAAGACAATGTTAAGTTTGCTGGTTATTTTATTTTAACAGTAGCTAATCGAAATGCTGGTAATGCCTGGATTGTTACTTTAAAACCGGAGCAATTAGCAGATACCCTTACTCTTGGCTCTGATACTTATACTTTTTCCGAAAATTCTTCCGGAGGAAACACGATTAAAATAAATCCGAACTTAGGTCTTTTGCAACAAGCGCCGATTATCTATGCGGTTTTAAGTGGTAATTCTTCTTTTGATATTTCTAGCGCTGGCGCTAATAAAATTAATTTAATTTCTAAGGTTGCCGGAACTAGCGGTAATAATATTGAAGTTAGTACAACTAATCCGGCTGCTTTTCAAATAACTCCTTTATCTGGTGGTAGCGATCGCCAAATCATTGATGAAATAAAGGGAAAGAAAGATGTTCCAATGAATACGATTATTCAGTTAAATTTTGATGAACCTGTTAATCCGATAAAAATTTCCGGTCTAGCTTCGGAAGTGGCTGATTATATTAGAGTTGTAAATTATAACGCTAGCAGTTCTAATAATGGAACGGCTTGTGTTGTTAATGCTGATTGTCAATCATATAAATGCGAAGGCGCTGTCGGAGCTAAAAAATGTATTGGTGATTATATTACCGGAAGATTTATTGTTAGCAATGCTTATCGGACAGTTGAATTTATTTCTGATAAAGAGTGTGGCGTTAATGGTTGTGGAGAAAAAATTTATTGTTTGCCGGCTGGTAGTCACTTGGCCGTAAAAATGAAAACAGCCGATTTAAAAAATTGTGAGACCAATACCGATTGTACGGCTTATTCCCCTTATAATATTTGTTCCTCAACGCCTTTAGGTTATAAGACTTGTCAAAATATTGATGGTAATAATTATCCGGCAGCCGGTGATGGAAATAATGGTGTTATTGATTTGTCTTTTAATTCTTTTGATGGTGATCGTAATGTTGTTTCTGACGGACCGTTAAATTTTTATGATGATAATCTCGACGTTGAAGCGAATCAAAATAATAAAGATAATTATCGCTTTTCTTTCTATGTTAATGATACGATTAATTTAACTCCTCCTCGAATTGAATCAGTTACCCCGGCGCAAGGATTAACAGGCGTAAATTTAGCTGAACCGATTAAAATAGTTTGGAATACATTAATGATGAATAGCACTTTAACGACTGGCAGCCGTGCCATGAATAATGGACTAACAACAGTTGAACATAAATTAATAAATTTATGGAGTTCGACTAGTAAAGCTGTTGGTTATTGGGTAAAAAATGAAAATATTGATACCGCCACCGCTTCTCGAGCGCTTGATGGAGAACCGGATAAGACGATTTCTTGGATAGAACACTCTCCTCTTTTGGAATCAATGTCTTATCATGTTCAAGCTGGTTCCGGAATTAGAGATATCTATCAAAATTGTTATAAGCCGAGTGCGGGAGTATCTTGCTCCGCATCAGATACTAATCCGTCTTGTTGTTTTGGAAATGCAACAAGTGTTTTGGGAATTGATGGTAATTGTCAATAAATTAGATGAATAAAAAAAAGATGAACAAAAAAAATGTTAAAAAATATATTTTTGTTTTTTGTTTAATTAGCTGCTTATTTTTTGCAAAATCTTTATGGGCGGCTAATGCTGATTTTGGTACAGGAGAAATTGGGTCGGGATTAGGCGAAACTTTGGTTAGTGATACTGATCCACGCACAATTGTTGGTAGAATAATAAATATTCTCCTTGGATTTCTCGGCATTATCGCTGTTTTGTTAATCATTTATGCCGGGTTTAAATGGATGACAGCTGGCGGCGATGAAGATAAAATTACCGATGCTAAAAAAATATTAAAAAATGGTGTAATCGGTTTAGTAATTATTTTATCATCTTGGGCAATCGCTACTTTTATAATAAATAAATTAGCTGGCGCGACTTCTGGTAATGGTGGTGGCGGAAGTGGTTGTACTGATGGGATGTCAAGATCTTGCGGATGTGGCGGATCGATGGTTTGTTCAGGTGGTTCTTGGGGAGGGTGTATTGGTTCTAATATTAGTAATTGTTTAACTCCGCCAAAAACTTGCGATTCCGATTTAATTCTATCTGGCTGCCAAGCGGTTAATCAAATTTGTTCTGGTGGTTATTTTTGTGATACTAATTGTTTATGTCAGCCACAAGGCGATGCCGGATCTTCTTGCGATTCTGATTCTACTAATGCAAAATGCGATGCGGACAATAATCGTTGTTCGGAATATACTTCTTGTAATCCTGAATCATGTCTTTGCGTTGGTTCTCCGGTTATTACAGAAGTTAGTCCAGTCGGAGGTTTTTGTAATAATAATATTAATAGAGCCTGCTTGTCGGATGATGATTGTGGAGCAGGAGATAGTTGTGATACGAAAACGCCAAATGGTGCCGTTAATAATTTTTTAACTATTTCCGGAAAAAATTTTGGTGAATATGTAGAAGGAATAAGCCAGGTGGTTTTCTTGGGTAATAATTCTCCTAAAGCCGGAATTCTACCATCGGTTATAAATTCAGCTTGTGTTGATTTCTGGTACGATAACCAAATTATCATTGCCGTTCCTAGTGGCGCTCAGACTGGTCAAATTAAAATTATAAATAAAGATGATTTGTCGGATCAAACAGGTGATGACTATGGTCCAAAAATAGACGATTTTATTGTAAATAATATTAGTCGTCCCGGTCTTTGTTCGCTCAATCCGGTTACTGGCGCTTTAAGTTCACAAGTAAATTATCAAGGAGTTAATTTGTATTCCGGTACAGCTTATTTTGGTAATTATAAATCAAATATTAGCGCTTTATATTCGTCTTTTAATGATGGTAGTGGCTTAACCGGTACTTCAACTATTCCTAATATTAAAAAAGGTGATTCTGGTAGTTTTGTGGAAACCTCGGTAGCCGGGAAGGCGCAAAAAAGTAATTTTCTAAAATTCACTAAGTTGGCCGATGAAAATTCCGGTCCTTATATAAAATCTTTTACTCCGATAGAAACTATTAATGGACAAAAAGTTTCCCATGGCCCGGTTGGGCAATATATTACGATTACCGGCGCCGGTTTTGGCGGATCAAGAGGTAATAATCATGTTTATTTTGTCAGTGGAAGTAATAAGATAGAGGCTTCATATTCATTCCCAAATATTTGCGCTAATTCTGTTTGGAATGATCACCAGATAATTGTTAAGGCTCCGGAAATGGCTGAAGATTCTTATCAAATACAAATTACTTTGGATGATGTTACTATTTCTACACAAAATCTAAATCCAAATGTTTTTATACTTGATAAGAGTTTATCTTTAGCTCCTAGTCTTTGCAAAATGGATCCGGAACAAGGAGCAATCGATACCCCAGTTACTTTCTGGGGAGAATACTTTGGCAAAGCAAAAGAAAGTGGTTTAGTTAAATTTTATTTAGAAAAGAATGCTGGTGGAGTTATCAGCGAAGAAAAGGATGGATCAAATAAAATTGAAGCGACGGTGCCATCGGGCGCTGTGACTGGTGGGGTTAAGATTGTTAAAAATAATCGAAATAGTAATGAACTTAATTTTACTGTCGCTGAATGTACGAGCGACGATGAATGTTCAGGAAAAGTATGCTGCCCACAAAATACCTATAAAAAAGGCAGATGCGTTGCTTCTTTAAATGAGTGTTATACAAATATTCCAACATCGGTTTTTGAATGGAGTTTTAGTACTAGTTTAACAACTAGCACCACTTCAATCACAGGAGATAATACAACTTTGACTTTTGATAGTTGCTTGGGTTTATCAAAATATCTCGGATCTTGCTATCAAGGAGCCAGTTGCCCTAATAGTCCTGGTGCGTGTTCGTCTCCGTCAACAAGTTATCAAAAGATAGTTGGAACTTGTGATAATAGTTGTAAGAATTCCTTAGGGTGCAACGAGCTTACTTGTACTTATAATAGTGGAATAGATAAATGTGTTCAAAATAAAACTGCCGGTAAAGGAACTTGTAGCTTTCCGGCCATGGTTAATATTCCTAAGCCGGTAACCGAATCAGATCGTACTATTCCGCGTATTATGTATTGGACAGGTAAGGTTAACCAACATTGGGATTTAGCGACTGAATCTTGGGAAACAGATACGAAAGTAAAAGCCGGTGATTCTCTTCCTGGTTCCGGATACAATAAACTGGAATATTGTGAAAGATTCTATTCGGATTATGCCTATAAGGATTATTCAAAGGTGGTAGCTGTTGAACCATATAAACAAGAAACATCAAATAAATGGCAGGATAGCGAAGGTAAAGTTTATACCAGTACAGCACTTTCTTACCGTTGTGTTTTCTTATCTGATACGGTAAGTATTGAAAAAACATGTAATAGTTCAGGACAATGGGAAATAATTTGGGAGGCTTCTTGCCCTTATGGTTGGACAAAAACTGGAAATAAAACTTGTATTAAGGACGGAGAAACGTGCACCGTTTGTGACGCCGGTTTGAGTTGCCAAAAAATAAACGGGCAAGGACGATGTGTTTCTGATAAAATTTGTTCAGATAAAAATGCTGAATGTGTTGATAATCTAGATGCTAGCAAAGCCGATAATTGTGTAGTTAGTGTTGCTCCGACTTGTGAATGTTGCTGCCGTATTGGATATGAAAAACAGGATTGTTGTGCCGGACTCACTTGTGCCGGAAAATGCGGTTCAGATATAACTAATAACAGTAATACATACGGTTCTTGTTCTGGTTGTGCGCTCGCTGGAGATACAACCGAGGAACGTGACGCTGCTTGTAATTGCTCTGGTCACGGTTCTCAATATTGTTCAGTTAGTTCTGAACATCCAGAGGGTATTTGCACAGATTGTGCCGGTTTGACCGACCAAGCTAGTTGCGGAGATCATTCATCAGCTTGTTGTTTTGATGCGAATAAAACAGCGACGACAGCGGATGATTATTGTCGAGGAGTAAATAATTCGACGATTATCAGTAAAGATAAAAACAGTACTAATTACGGTTATTGCGCTTATTTTGGATGTTATAGCGCTGCTACTTCTTCAACCGGTTATCCGGAAATTCCGTTAGGCGATCCATATTCCTGCGCTTCAAGTACTCCGGTGAAAATTGGTTTCTTTAATAAGTTGGATTCTTGTGCTAACGGATGTCAGGAAGGAACAGGAAGTGATACTTGCCATATTTTTGATAATAATCAAGCAGGGTGTTCGGGTGAAAAAAATTGCTGTTATGATAAAACGACTGCTAAATGTAAAACCGGAAATCAAATAAGTGATGGGGAGAATAAAGGGTACTGCGCATATTATGGTTGTCAGACAGCCTCGGGTAACCCTTCGTTATGTGATAATACCCCGACAACCACACCAATATTTTCTAGTATCTCAGAATGTAATTCGGAATGCGCTAATCCGCCAATCGGTTCCGGTCTGGATTGTGGCACGAATAAATCTAATTTAAGTTGTAATTTTGGAGCATGTAATGCTAAAGGTTTTGCCTGTTTGCAAGACACTGGTTCTGGTGGGGTTGAATCGAATTGTGGATCGTGCTGTTGCGATCCGGAATCAGAAATTGATCCTTGTGTTAGCACGATAACACCTAATCTACATTGCCAGGCTAATACCGGCGCTTGTTCCGGTGCCAGTCGCGGATTATGTTGCGGATGCTCTAAAGATGCCGATTGCGGTTCGGTTGGCACAATCGGATGCGGTTCAGGTACTTGTTGCGAAGCGCGACCTAGTGTAGTCGAAACTTCTCCGGCCGCTTCGGAAACAAATATTTGTCGCAATGCCACGATTAAGATTACTTTTGACCAAAAAATGGATACAGCCAGTCTTAATGATAATTTCTTATTGTATGAAGAATTGGCTTACGGAGACGGGGTTTGCCCGGCAGGAACATTTATCGCTGATAATCGTACAGTTGAAGATTTAATTAATCCGCAAACAAAAAACATTTTAGTTCGTCTTTGGGAGAAAATAAGTTTTGGAGTTAGTCGTTTATTTAGTAATTCCAGTAAACAAGTTTTAGCCGAGGTTCCTTCTCCTGATAAATTATATTGTCGAGTGCCGGGTAGTGTTAGTTCGGCACAAAATGGATCACAGACCGAGTTAACTTTTAATCCAACGAATATTCTTTCTTCATCGGCTAAATTTTATGCGGTCATAAAAGGTGATGAAAATCTCGATAGTCAGACTGGAGTTTTAAGTTATTCCGGAATCGGAATGAACGGACAAGGATTTAAAGAGGGTGAAACATTTATTGCCAGCGACCAAGTAAAGTTTAATAAAGTTTCTTATAAAAATTCTTATAGTTTTCAGTTTATCACTCTTTCCAGTCAGGGAGTCAATGCCGGAATTTGCGCGATAGATAATATTAAGATCAGGCCGACATCATATCTGTTTAACACCACAACTAACGATATTAACGAAAGTGATGATGTGTCCGCGCCTACTTTTGA
>CAYIZF010000010.1:0-9432 GCA_964367825.1 uncultured Gammaproteobacteria bacterium
ACTTATACGGAAACTATAAATGAAGATGATTTAGAGCAATCCGTTAAACGAGAATTAATATTTGCTGAATTAAGTGTTGAAGAACAAGGTAAAATAAAAGAAATTGAAACGGCGGCTGATTATATTTTAAGCGCCGCTGAAAAGAAAGTAAAAGTTGGCAGTATTATTAATAATTATTTATCCGGTTTAGACGTAGAAGAAGAGAAGACTGCTCAATCAAAAATTAATGAAGGGATGAGACAAAAATTAATGGAGAAGTCTTCTGATACGGAAAAAACCGCAATTTACAAAATAGCTCTTAACGGACGTAATTTTGAATATCGCGGTTTTGGGGAAGTAAACGGCCAGGTTTTAAACCAGCTTTCCATGAATGAAGAAGGTGATTATTTTCGGATAGCCACTACTCGCGGTTCTGTCTGGTCACGTTTAACTGACGCGCAATCCGAGTCGTATAGTAATGTTTTTGTTCTTGATAATGGATTAAAAGTAGTTGGTAGCTTAGAAAATTTAGCGACCAATGAAAAAATATATACCGCTCGGTTTTTAGGAAATCGGGCTTATTTAATAACCGCTAAACAAACCGACCCCCTTTATATTATTGGTTTAAGCGATCCGGCTAAGCCGGCAGTCCTAGGAGCGGTAAAGGTTCCTGGTTCTTCAACTTATTTTTATCCGGCCGATAAAAATGGAAATAAATTGTTCGGTGTTGGACATAATATGGAAGATGATGGCAGCGGCAACATAAAGTCAAAAGGTTTAAAGATTTCTTTATTTGATTTTGCTGATTTAGCTAAACCAAAAGAACTTAATTCTTTTATAATCGGAGATAATGGAAGTGATTCAATCGCCCTGGGAGATCATAAAGCTTTTTTGTATTCTGAAGGAAAAAATTTATTATCTCTCCCGGCTGTTTTAAGGGACAATAATAAAACAGTTTTTTCTGGTTCTTTAATTTTTAATATCGTTGATGATAAATTTGTTTTAAGAGAAAAAATAGATCATACTTTTGCTGCCGCAAAACTTGATAGTTGGAATAGTTATGATTATTATGATGACACTGTCAAAAGAAGTTTTTATATTAATGATAATCTTTTTACTTTTTCTAATAAGTTTTTAAAGATAAATAGTTTAAACGATTTAAGTTCGGTTAAAAATTTAACATTGACTAAAGACGAGGATGATTATATTATTACTCCGGCGTCTGAAGATACGCCTGATATTATTCCGGAAAATAATGGGGAAATTATACCAGAGGCTCCTAATGCTGACATTTCTTCTTCAACTTCTTCTGAGATTATCCCTGGAAACACGGAGGTGTCGACTTCGACTAATCCTATTTAATTTATATGCCCAATAAATATTTATATTTATTTTTAACTCCGCTTTCGCTTTTGGTTTTAAATGAAATTTTTATTTTCAAACCTCATTTCTTTTTTGTTTCTCTAAGTTTCGGTTTATTGGTGATAATTTTATCTATTTGGAAAATAGCGAAGAATAATGATTCAAAGTTTCGATTAGTTTATGCGATGGCTCCGGCCTTGTTCTATTTAAGTCTTTCCTTGTATAGCGGAATACTTGTTAACTCTCTTTGGATCCAAATAATTTTTGTTTTGAATGCCTGGTTTGTTTTTTTCTATCTCAGAAATTTATACAAATATCTCTATTCGTTTTCGTTGGATATTGAAATTAAATTGCAGCGCTTATTAAAAGCTGGTTCATTTTTATCGACGTTTGCTCTAGCTGCTACTTGTTATGGATTGCCTATTTTTTTAAGTTGGAATTTCGGTCTCTTACTGTTATTGTTTATAGCGGCAGGCTTTATTCTTTTTGGGCAATTTTTAGTTTTTTCAAGAAAAATAAATCGGGAGCAGATAATTTTTTTGTTTATTAATGTGTTTGTTTTGGCTGAATTCGCTGGTGTTCTTTTTTTCTTACCGCTTAGTTATAATACCCTCGGTTTGTTAGTCGCTTTAATTTTCTATCTTTTATCAGTTTTTAATGATTGGCGTATAGAAAATCGTCTTAATTTTAAAAATATAAAATGGCCAGTAATAATAGTGATGATTATTATCATGACTATTCTTTTATCGGCTCGTTGGCTCTAATAAAATTCGTGTAATATTTAATAGCATTATTATGAAAGACAAAATAAGAAAAAATATAATTTTATTAATCGCTTTGGCAGTTGTTTGTGGGTTATTGGCCGGAGTGTTTGGCGGAATAATTGCCGGCAGCTATTTTACTAGTGATTTTTCTTTGCCTTATGCGAAGCAGGAAGTAAACCTGACAAACCTTAATAATGCTAATTCGAGTTTTGTTATTCAAGATCCAAAAAAAGTTGTGATTAATCAAGATCAAAAGATTGCTGAGACAATTAATTCTTTATCAACCTCAATTGTCGGTGTCTTTAAAGAAATTGATTCCGAAGAAAATTCTACTTCCAAAAAACCGGAATATTATTCTTTAAATAACCCGTTATTTATTGGGTTAATAATGACGGGTGATGGATGGGTGATATCTTCTTTATCCGATGAGGATAAGAGAATTTTTTCTAGTAAAGGTTTTGTTGCTGTTTCTTCCGATAGAAAGATATATAAGATAGATAAAATTAATATTGTTAAAGATTTGCCGGGAGATATTGTTTTCTTCCATTTAGCCGGCGCAGAAAATTTATCTGTTAGAAAAACGGCTTTGCGATCGGAATTGTCTTTAGGACAATCGCTTTTAGTAATCAATAGTCGGAATAATGCTTGGCCGACAACTTTAGCATCATTTGAAAAAACCCCAGATGTTTTAAATAGTGATTCTGTTAACGCTCGTTTGTCTCTAGCAAATAACTCCGATGCTTTGCAACAAAATTCTTTAGTTTTTAATCTCTCTGGAGATTTAGTAGCGATTATTAATGCCGATAAAGATGTAATTCCGGCTTTTGCTCATAATTCTTATTGGCAAAGTTTTTGGAGTGTAGTAAAAAATATTCGTCCGTTTTTCGGTGTTAATTATTTAGATTTAGCTTCAGCGGAAATTCCTGGAGAAAATCTTGATAAAGGCGCCTTAATCTATTCGAGCGAAAAAATCTCGGTGGTAAAAAATAGCCCAGCCGAGAAGGCAGGGTTGGTAGAGGGCGATATTATTACTTGGATAAATAATCAAGAACTTAATAAGCAAAATGATTTAGCCGATATAATCGCAACTTATAAATCCGGAGATAAAATAACGGTGAGTTATTTGCGTGATAATCAAGAAAAACAAGTAGATTTAATTTTAGGAGAATTAAAATAAAATAATTTTATTATATGAAAATTGCCACTCTTAGAAAAATAAAGAATATAAAAAATAAAGTGGTTTTTCTGCGGGTTGATTTTAATGTAGCAATTAAAAATGGAAAAGTGATGGAAGATTATCGGATTATAGCTGGGCTAGAAACGATTAATTTCCTTTTAGAACGCGGCGCCCGTTTAGTTGTGGCTACTCATTTGGGTGATCCAAAAGGGAAGCCGGCGAAAGAGTTCTCTGTTAAACCGGTTGCTTTGCGCCTTAAATCTCTTTTAAAAAAACCGGTTAAATTTATTCCGGAGGTAATTGGAGAGAAAGTTAATAAAGCGATTTCTGAGTTAAAATCCGGAGAGCTTATCATGCTAGAAAATTTGCGTTTCAATTCCGGAGAACTAATTAATGATAAAAAATTTGCTAAAGAATTGGTGGCCAAAGCCGATATTTATGTTAATGACGCTTTTTCGGTCTGTCATCGCAAACAAGCTTCAGTAGCGGCGGTTAAAGGATATTTACCTTCATATGCCGGCTTGTTGTTAGAAAAAGAAATCACGGCTTTAAACAAAGTGTTAAAACCAACCAAACCATTAGTTGTTATTATGGGCGGATCGAAAATTAGCACTAAAGCGCCTTTAATTTCTAAATTATATAATGCTTCTAACCAGATCCTTTTAGGCGGAGCATTAGTTAATAATTTTTTTAAATATCAAAAATTAGAAATCGGAAAATCACTTTTTGATGCTGATAGCTTAGTGGTTGTTAAAAAATTTTATAAAGGGAAAAAATTGGCTGCTAAAATTATTTTACCGGTTGATGTTGTGGTAAAAACAAAAAATGGCTCGGCGTTGGTTCGTCGTCCGAATGAAGTAAAGTCAGGGGAATCAATTTTAGATATCGGTCCGGAAACTATTTCTCTTTATTCGCAATATATAAAAGCTGCCCATACTTTAGTTTGGAATGGGCCAATGGGTAAATTTGAAGAACCAAGCTTTAAACACGGAACATTAACTACAGCTCTTTTAGTGGCTGCTCGTTCTAGCGGCAAAGCATATGGTTTGGTTGGCGGTGGCGAAACGGTTGAGGCTTTGAAATTAACTAAGATGGAAAAATATATTGATTGGGTGTCAACTGCCGGAGGCGCGATGTTAACTTATCTTGGTGGCGAGAAAATGCCTGGTTTGTTAAAGATAGTTAGTAAATAAAAATAAAATATATATATGTCAAAGATAAAAAATATTATCGCTCGTGAAATTTTAGATGCTAGAGGTATCCCGACAATTGAAGCGACAGTTTTTTTAGCGGATGGATTACAAGCCAAAGCTAGCGTCCCTGGTGGGACTTCAAAAGGGAGTTATGAGGCATTTGAACTTCGTGATGGGGATAAAAAGCGCTATGCCGGACTTGGAGTCTTAAAAGCGGTAAATAAGATAAATGAAATTATCGCTCCAAAGTTGATTGGTTTTGATATTACAAAACAAAAAGATATTGATGCCGCTTTAATCGCGCTCGATGGATCTAAAAATAAAAAAAATCTGGGTGCAAATTCTATTCTAGCCGTCTCTTTGGCTTGCGCTCGCGCGGCCGCTTTGAGCAATAAGCAAGAACTATTTTCTTATTTACAGGAAAGTTTTTCTTTCGTCGATAAACCAAAGATACCCGTCCCAATCTTTAATCTTTTTAATGGCGGAAAACACGCCGATACTAATTTAGACTTTCAGGAATTTTTAATTATTCCTAAAGCTGCTAGCGCTACTAAGATGATTCAAATGGGTACAGAAATTTTCTATGAATTAGGAAAAGTTCTGAAAGAATCGGACTATGATACGGATACTGGACTAGAAGGTGGATATGCTCCAGACCTCGATTCTAGTATTGAGGCGATTGAATTCATTTTAGCAGCCGCGATTCGTGCCGGATATAAACCGGGTGAAGATATAAAAATCGGTATAGATGTCGGCTCGTCTATTTTATATGATGAGAATTCTAAAAAATATATTTTTCCTCTCGATAATGCCTGTTTTAATTCTGCTAATTTGATTGGATTATATAACGAGTGGTTTAAAAAATATCCGATTTGCTATTTAGAAGATGGTTTGGCCGAGGATGACTTTGAAAATTGGAGTAAACTAACCGCTGAGTTGGGGGAAAAAATGCTGATTGCTGGCGATGATTTATTTGCTACTAATTCTGACCGTTTGCGTCAAGGCTTGAAAGAAAAAGTTGCTAACTCTATAATTATAAAACCAAATCAAGTAGGTACTTTAACCGAAACAATTGATTGCATAAAGCTGGCTCAACGACATGGCTATAAGGTAATTATTTCCCATCGAAGCGGGGAAACGAATGACGATTTTATTGTTGATTTAGCGGTTGCTTCTGGAGCTGATTATCTAAAAGCCGGTTCTTTGTCGCGAGGAGAAAGACTAGCAAAATATAATCGATTATTAGAAATAGCAGAAGTGATTAAATAAAAATAGCTAGACAAAAAATAATTAAATAAAATGACAGCAATAAATACTAAAAAGCAAGATGAACCCCTCCCGTATTTCCCGGTAGTTTTATTATTGTTAGATGGTTGGGGAATTGCCCCGATTAGTGAAGCTAATGCGATTAATCCCGAGAATACTCCGACTTTTAGTAATCTAATCGCTGATTACCCGGTAGCCTTGCTTTCGGTAGATAGTAAGAACTTGAATACTCGTTATTTAAGTTTAGGAGCAGGTAGTGATTTAAGAAATGAGAATACTAATCCAGCGGCCACTATTACTAGAGTAATTGCTAACGCCGGGTTAAAACAGGTTAAAATCACCGAGACCGAGCGTTTAGCCGCTTTAACTTATTTTTTTAACGGTCATAGCGATAATAAAGCGGGTGGCGAAGATTGGAAAATTATTTCTTCGCAAACCGGAGGCGATAAAGGAAAATTAATTGAGGTTGCGAATAAAATAACAACTGAATTAATAGACTGTTTAAAAATGGAACAGTATAATTTTTTTACAGTTGCTTTACCGACTTTAGATTTAGTAGCTGCTAGCGGAAACCCAAAAACGATAAAAAAAGCAATAAAGACAATTGATAATAATTTAAAAAAAATTACTGAAGCAGTTTTAGATAAAAAAGGAGTTTTGATTGTTACAGCTGTCGCTGGGAATATTGAAAATATAAAAAATATGGCGACAGAATTATTAGATGATGACATAACTGATAACCCGGTGCCGCTAATTATCGTTGGTGATAATTTTAAAGGAATGACAATCGGTTTTAGTGAACCGTTAAATAATGATTTAAGTCTTTTAGCCCCAGTTGGAAATTTAGGTGATTTAGCGCCGACTATTTTAGATATTATGAACTTGCCAAAACCGGGAGGAATGGCTGGTAAATCTTTAATTAATAAAGATTAGATAAATAAAAAAATGAGCTTCATATGGGAGCTCATTTTTAAAGTTTTATAGAAATGAAAAACTAGAAAAGAAGAAAAGCGATAACACTAATTACAATACCGATTATTCCGCCGATTAAGACTTGGAGCGGGGTATGGCCGATTTTTTCTAATAATTTAGGATATGTTTGATCAAGAAATTCATCTTCTTTTAAATCTTTTACTAAAATATTCAAAGTCTTGCCGTGTTGGCCGAGGTAATTGCGTAAACCAATAGCATCAGTAATCACAATCATCGCATAGACAAAGGTGGCTGCGAAAATAGGGGAGTCGATACCTAACTTTAAACCGAGAATAGTTACCATCGAAACAACAACTGCAGTGTGTCCGCTTGGCATATCGGAATAAGAGAAGATATCGCGCCAAGTGATTTTGCGTTTTAAGGAACGTAAAAAAACTTTAGTTCCTTGAGCGACAGTAAAAGCGATTATTGGGGTTAAAAGATAAATATACATATTAGAAATCTAAATTTTTTACCTTCTTGGCGTGTGTCTGGATAAAGTTTTTACGCGGTGCGACATTGTTACCCATTAACATATCGAAAGTTTGGTCAGCTTTAGCCGCATCTTCAAGAACAACTTGTTTTAGAATACGGTGAGCTGGGTCCATAGTTGTGTTCCAAAGTTGTTCCGGGTTCATTTCTCCAAGACCTTTATAACGTTGGATAGTTATTTTGTTTGTTTTTTTCTTATCTTCTTCTTCGTCTTTTTTCTTCTTTTTTCCTCCTGTTGCTTCAGTCGGCTCTTCAATTATTTCGTCAATTTCTCCTTCGTCATTTTCTTCGCCAACTTCAGCAGCTTCTTCCAAGCTACCACCAAGTTCAAGTATTACTTTTTCTTTTTCTTCGTCGCTATAAGCATAACGAACAGTGGTTCCTTTTCGTAATTGGTATAAAGGCGGTTGAGCGATGTAAATATAACCACCGGTAATAAGCGGAGTGAAATGACGGAAAAATAAAGTTAAAAGAAGGGTGCAAATATGAGCGCCATCAACATCGGCATCAGTCATGATAATAATACGGTGATATCTTAATTTTTCTAAATCAATTTGATCATCAATATTTGTTCCCATGGCAATTACCAAGTTCTTGATTTCTTCATTAACCAACATCTTGTCTAGGCGTGCGCGTTCAACATTTAAAATCTTACCGCGTAAAGGGAGAATAGCTTGAAATTTTCGATTACGTCCTTGTTTCGCGCTACCGCCGGCAGAGTCACCCTCAACAATATATAATTCACATTCTTCCGGATGGCGACTTGAGCAGTCGGCTAATTTTCCCGGAAGAGTCATACCCTCTAAAGCCCCTTTTCTTAAGATAGTCGCTCGAGCAGTTCGAGCAGCTAGACGCGCTTGAGCAGATAGGACGCATTTACCGATTATTGATTCGGCTTCCTTTGGGTGTTCTTCTAAATAAGTATTAAAAGTTTCTCCAAATACATTTTCAACATATCCTTTCATTTCGGCATTGCCAAGTTTTCCTTTTGTTTGGCCTTCGAATTGCGGATCAGGTAGTTTAACGCTGATAATTACCGTTAAACCCTCGCGGACATCATCGCCAGTTAAATTTTCTTGCTTTTCTTTTAATATGTTTTTATTTCTGGCGTAGTTATTTAAAGTTCTAGTTAAAGCAGAACGAAAGCCGGCCACATGGGTTCCGCCTTCAGGGTTATGAATGTTATTAGCAAAAGCTAATAGTGTTTCATTATATTCATCGTTATATTGAAGGGCAATTTCAACCTTGCAATCATTAGTGTCTTTATCAACATAAAAAACTGTATCATTTTTTACCGCTTTATTGCGGTGGAGAGATTTTATATAAGATTTAATCCCGCCTTCGAAATGAAATTTATATTTTTTTTCTCGATGACCTTCGCGTTTGTCAAAAACACTAATAGTTATTCCTTTAGTTAGGTATGATTGCTGTCTTAGACGATCAAGAATTTTTTCCCAGTTATATTCTAGTTCAGTAAAAATAGTATCATCCGGTTTAAAAATAATTGTTGTTCCAGTATCTTTGCAATTTCCGGTCGGTCTGGCTGGTTTTTGCGGTTTTCCGGCTTTATATTCTTGTTCCCATATTTTACCATCAGAAGAATGGATTTCAGCTTTTAAATATTCACTTAAAGCATTAACAACAGAAACGCCAACCCCATGTAAACCACCGGAAACTTTATAACCGCCGCCACCGAATTTTCCACCGGCATGTAGTTTTGTTAAGACAGTTTCTAAAGCAGAAACTCCGGTAACTTTATGTTTTCCAACAGGAATACCGCGGCCATTATCAGTGACAGAGACCATTCTATCTGGAAGAAGGGAGACGCTGATCTCGGTTGCGTATCCAGCCATAGCCTCATCGATCGAATTATCAACAACTTCCCAAATTAAATGATGCAACCCGGCGGCTGAAGTCGAGCCGATATACATTCCCGGTCTTTTTCTAACGGGGTCAAGTCCTTCTAAAACGGTGATTTGGTCAGCGCCGTATTCGTCAGGTTTTTTTTGGTCTTTTGACATATGGAATCAGGATTAAAAACAAAAACCCCAAGTATTTATGGGTATTTTAGCCTATTTTTACCGCCTTTTAGGTGGTTATGATTAATTAATTTTCTAGTATTATTTTAGCAAAAAAATATTACTCTGGCAAGTTGTTTATTTTTTGTATTTACATATAAATTATTGTATTTTTCTCTTCATTTTCTTCAAAAACAATGCTATGATAA
>CAYIZF010000011.1:0-9313 GCA_964367825.1 uncultured Gammaproteobacteria bacterium
ATTTAATGATCTTTCGTATTTATTTTTTATGTCTATTTTTGCGCCCATAAATAATTATTTTTCAACTGCCAAAAAAAAACTTTCTCCGTCGCGGATATTTTTTATCATTAATCTCGTTTATATTTCGGCGGTTTTTATTTTCGGATTATTTCCCGGAGCGCTTAAACCTAAAATTTCGGCATTGGAAATCGCTTATTATAACGGCCGTAAATTAACTTTTACCGGTCGCGTTTGCGAAGAGGCGGATGTCGATTATAAAAGTCGGCGATTAACAATTTGCGCGCTCGGAAAAATTTCTGGAAATGTTTTGGTGACTGTCGATCTTTATCCGGAATATGATTATGGCGATTTTGTGAGCATCTCGGGCGACTTAAAAAGTCCGGCGGTGTTTGACAGTTTTGATTATGAAAATTATTTGGCACGTTATGATATTTATTCGGTGATGTATTATCCGAAAATTAAAATAGTTGAAGGGAATTTAAGTTTCGGACAAAAAATTTTTCGTTTGCTTTTAAATGGCAAACAATTTTTAGCAGCTAGGATAAATGCTAATTTGCCGGAACCGGAAGCGGGTTTGGCTAATGCGATTTTGCTCGGTTATCGCCGAACGGTTTTACGGGAAGATTTAAATATTTTTTCTCGTGTCGGACTAAGCCATATGATTGCCATTTCCGGTTCTCATATTACGATTATGAGCGCGATGATGATTAATTTTCTCTTGGCGCTCGGTTTAAAACGTCGTTCCGCCTTAAAAATGATTTTCGGATTTCTTATTTTATACCCGCTTATTACTGGTCTTTCCGCTTCGGCGGTGCGCTCGGCAATTATGGGCGGATTAGCTTTTTTAGCTGTTTATTATTATCGCAGCAGCTCGCTTATTAGAGCCTTAGTTTTTTCCGCCGCTGTAATGTTAATGTTTAATTCGCGCTTGCTAAAAAGCGATATTGGTTTTCAGTTGTCGTTTGCCGCGATACTGGGGATTATTTATATTTATCCTTTCGGCGAGGCGCTGCGGAATAAATTGATGGCTAAATTGAAAAATGGCGAATTTGTCCTTGGAAAGTTTAAATCAAGAAAATATAAACTAAAAAAGGGAACGGAAAAAATTATTGAAACATTAATTGATACAGTTAATTTAACTCTTGTTTCGCAAATAGTTATCTTGCCGATAGCGCTGATTAATTTTAAGCAGCTGTCTATAATTGCGCCGCTCGCCAATGTTTTAGTTTTATGGACGTTCCCACCGCTCTTAGCCGCGCTCATAATCGGTTTATTTTTAAGCATTATTGCGCCATTTTTAGGACTTTTATGGTTTCTCCCATCCTATCTTTTGCTTAAATATATTTTTGTGGTTTCGAATTTATTAGCTCGGCCGAGCTGGGCGGCGGTGACGATAAACGGTTTTAATTGGTATTTGGGAGCGGTATATTACGTGGTTTTAGCCGGGGCGGTAATTTATTTTCGTCGGCACTACGTCGATGCGGATTGATTGACGATTCACGCGCTATATAGTAAAATTTACTTATAATTTAAAGAAAATTAAGGAAAAATATATGGAGATAAATCAAAAACAAATTGATGAGATACTTAATAGAGGAATTGAAGAAATAATTGATCGCGCTAATTTAGAAAAAAAATTAAAGAGCGGAAAGACTTTAAGAATAAAATTGGGGATTGACCCGACCAGTAAAAATATTCATCTGGGACGTTCTATTCCTTTGCTTAAGCTTAAGGATTTCCAAGATGCCGGCCATCAGATAGTCTTTTTAGTCGGTGATTTTACTGGCGTGATTGGTGATACCTCCGATAAAGACAGCGAAAGACCGATGCTCTCAGAAGAAGTGATTAAAGATAATTTAACAACCTATATTAATCAGGTCGCTAAAATAATTGATATTGATAAAGCGGAAATACATTATAACAGCGAATGGCTAGGAAAATTGACTTATGGTGAAATTGGATATCAAGCTAACGCCTTTTCTTTAAATGAATTTATTTCTCGCGATAATATCAACCGTCGTTTGACTGCTGGAAAAAGAGTTTCTTTGCGCGAGTTGTTATACCCGTTAATGCAGGGTTATGATTCTGTAAAAATAAAAGCGGATGTTGAAATTGGCGGAGTTGATCAACGGTTTAATCTATTGGCCGGAAGAGACTTGCAGAGATTGTATGGGCAAGAACCGCAAGATATAATAACCAATCCCCTTATTGAAGGTTTGGACGGAAGAAAGATGAGCTCCAGCTTTGGCAACACTGTTAATCTTTTTGACGAACCGAATGATATGTTCGGCAAAGTTATGTCACTTAAAGATGAATTTATTATCAGATATTTTACTTTGGTTACCAGGGTTGAAATGGCGACAATCAAGGGTTATGAAAAATCCTTAAAGGAAGGCGCTAATCCTCGTGATATTAAAATGAAGTTAGCTAGCGAGATTGTTCGCATGTATCATTCCGAAAAAGATGCTACTCTCGCTCAGGAATATTTTATTAAGACAGTTTCTAATAAAGAAGTGCCAGATGAAATTAAAGAATTTAAGCCAAGTGAATACAATATTGTTTCAGTCTTAGTTGAAGCTGAATTAGCTTCTTCGAAATCAGATGCTAAAAGAACAATCGAACAGGGTGGGGTTAAAGTGAATGGGGAAGTAATCAAAGATTTAATGTTTATAGTTCCGGCTAATTCAGTATTGCAAAAAGGTAAATTAAATTTCATTAAGGTAATCTAAAAATTTTAAATTAATCCCAGAATATTCTTATTACAAAAAAACCACCCAGATTAGAGTGGTTTTTTTATTTGAGAAATTTTTAATTATTTCTTTTTGGTGGTATTTTTAGCGGCAGTTTTAGTTGCTTTTCTAGCCGCGCTCTTAGCATCGGCTTTCTTAACCTTTAAAGCTTTAACTTCGTTAGCTTTTAAAGCCGGTTTTCTCTTTGCTTTAACGCGCGCCGGTTTAGCCATAGTTCTTATACAAGAAGTACAAAGTTTAACTTTTAAACCATCAATCATTTTTGATTGAAGATTGATATTCTGTCTTTTTAAAGTTTTGATTTTAGAATGGGAACGAGAAGCGCCTTTAGTTGCGCCGCGGCCGCATAAATCGCATTTTTTTGCCATATTGATTATTTTTATATCTAATTTATCTAAATAATGGTTTTATTCTATCAGTATTTTAAAAATTAATCAAGTTTGCTAGAATGTTTATATATGATTTACGTTTTTCAAATTATCGTGTTGATTTTTTCCGCGATTGTCCATGAATATATGCATGGATGGATGGCTTATCGCTTAGGCGATCCGACAGCTAAAAACGCTGGACGTTTAACCCTTAATCCATTTGCTCATCTTGAATTTTTTGGGTCATTTTTCTTGCCCTTGGTTATGATTATTAGTCATATGCCATTTGTCTTTGGTTGGGCGAAACCGGTGCCTTATAACCCCAATAATTTAATAGACAAGAAATATGGCGACGCTAAAGTTGGGCTAGCCGGACCTTTAGGCAATCTTATTATTGCCTTATTCTTTGGATTATTTTTGCGATTCGTGCCGTTAGGAAACTTAACCTTTACTGCCCTAATAAGTTTAATCGTTTATATAAACCTTGTTTTAATGGTCTTTAACCTTATACCGATACCACCGCTAGACGGATCTAAAATTTTATCCGCTTTTTTACCGGAGAGGGCGCGCGAGAAATATTTGAATGCGGATAAGTATGGCTTTATCTTTGTTATTTTGTTTGTGATGTTGGCTGGCGACTTGATTTTTCCGGCGGTAGAATTTTTATATAATATTATTGTTGGAATTTAAAATTGAACATTATCCCATCTTGACTTATATTTTGGATTTTGTTAAATTGAATAAGTATCAAAAATTAGTAAAAAACTCATCCTGATATTTCAGGATTATTTTTAATATATTTAAGCTATTTTTCAGCTTAAATTCAATTAAATTCAATAAGAATTATGCCAACTATTAACCAACTAGTACGCCAGGGTCGAAAAAAAATCGGTAAGAAACGTAATGCTATTGCGCTTCATGCCAGTCTTGATTCTTTGCATCGCAAGAAAAAAGATACCGCTAAAGGAGCTCCTTTTAAACAAGGTGTTTGTTTAAAGGTAACCACTACCACTCCTAAGAAACCGAACTCCGCTTTACGTAAAATTGCTCGTGTCCGTTTATCTAATGGAATGGAAGTAACTGCGTATATTCCGGGTATGGGTCATAATTTACAAGAACACTCTATCGTTTTAGTAAAAGGCGGTAAGACTAAAGATCTTCCTGGTGTTCGTTATAAAGTTGTTCGTGGCGTTTTTGATGCTTCCGGTGTTGAAGCGAGAAGACAGGGACGTAGCTGCTACGGCGCTAAGAAACCTAAAACTAAATAATTTTAAATACTATGAGAGGAAAATCAGCTCCTAAGAGAACAATTGAAGGTGATTCAAAATACAACGATAAGAATATCGCCAAATTTATTAATTATGTCATGGAAAGAGGAAAAAAGGCCGCAGCCGAGAAAATCGTCTACGGAGCTTTTGATATCTTAAAAGATAAGACTAAGCAGGATCCAAGACATATTTTTAATAAAGCGATTAAAAAAGTTTCTCCACTTGTTGAAGTTCGTGGTAAACGTGTCGGTGGCGCTAACTACCAAGTTCCTTTTCAGGTTCGTGGTGAAAGACGTTATTTCTTAGGTTGTAATTGGATTATTGGCGCTGCTAATGATCGCAAAGGACGTTCAACTGCTGAAAAATTAGCTACTGAAATTCTTGATGCTTCTAACGGTGAAGGTACTGCTGTTAAGAAAAGAGAAGCGGTTCATAAGATGGCTGAGGCGAATAAGGCTTTCGCCCATTTCTCCAGATAGCTCTTATTTTTAGCGAACTCCTTCGTCATCTGCGGCTCGTCTGCGCTCAACGTATGTCCAATACGTCTCGCTAGACTCGCCTTGTTTCCTCGGATTTCATCTAAAAATAAAAGCTCAAATGTTTGTCTTTTTAAGAATATTAAAATAATTTTTTTACATTTTACTAAAATAAATTTCATATGGTCCGAGACTACGCATTAGAACACATTAGAAATATCGGTATTATGGCGCACATCGACGCCGGTAAAACAACTTTTACCGAGCGTGTTTTGTTTTACACTGGAAAGAAACATAAAATTGGTGAAGTACATGAAGGCGGAGCGGAAATGGATTGGATGGAACAGGAAAAGGAAAGAGGCATTACTATTACTTCCGCGGCTACCACTTGTTTTTGGAAACACACTAAAATCAATATCATCGATACTCCCGGGCACGTTGACTTTACGGTTGAAGTTGAACGTTCTTTGCGTGTTTTAGACGGTGCGGTTGCTGTTTTTGACGGTCAGGCCGGCGTTGAACCGCAGTCGGAAACTGTTTGGCGCCAAGCGGATAAATATCAAGTTCCTCGCCTTTGTTTTGTAAATAAAATGGATAAGATGGGTGCGGATTTTTACATGAGTTTAAATTCTATTCGTACTCGTTTAAGCCAAAAGGCGGTCGCTATTCAGCTGCCAATTGGTGCGGAAAATAATTTAATTGGCGTAATCGATATTTTAGAGAAGAAAGCTTATACTTTTTCCGGTTTTAACGGAGTCGATATTAAAGAAATTGAAATTCCAGAAGACATGAAAGCTAAAGTTGATGAATACCATAATGAATTAGTGGAAAAAGCGGTTGAATGTGATGAAACCACTATGGAAAAATATCTTAGCGGTCAAGAAATTAGCCTTGAAGAATTAAAAATTGCTATTAGAAAAGGTGTTATCGCTAATGCTATTTACCCAGTTTTATGTGGTACCGCTTTGCAAAATATTGGCGTCCAATTAGTTCTTGATGCGGTTAATGAATATTTGCCGTCTCCTCTTGATGTTCCGGAAATTGAAGCGAGCGATGTTCGCGATGAAGAAAAGAAATTTCCGGTTACCGCTAACGACGATAAGCCTTTCGTCGGTTTAGCTTTTAAAATTGCTACCGATCCTTTTATCGGTAAATTATGTTTCGTTCGTGTTTATCAAGGCGTTTTAACTGCCGGTTCTTATATTGTTAATTCTTCTAAAGGAACAAAAGAAAGAATTGGTCGTATCGTTCGTATGCACGCTAATCACCGTGAAGAGGTTAAGGAAGTTTTTGCCGGTGATATTGCTGCCGTTATCGGTTTAAAGAATACAACTACCGGTAATACTTTATGCGCCGAAAATAATGAAGTTTTATTAGAATCTATTGTTTTTCCGGAACCGGTTATTAAGATTGCCGTTGAACCTAAAACTAAGGCTGATCAAGAAAAGATGGGTGTTGCTTTACAACGCTTAGCTGAAGAGGATCCGACTTTCCGTGTTGAAACCGATCCGGAAACAAATCAAGTTTTGATTTCTGGTATGGGTGAATTACATTTGGATATTATCGTTGATCGTATGCGTCGTGAATTCGACGTTGAAGCTAACGTTGGTAATCCTCAGGTATCATATCGTGAAACTATTACGGCTACTGCTGAAGCGGAACATAAATACGTTAAACAATCAGGTGGACGCGGCCAATATGGACATTGTTCCTTGCGTGTTGAACCGCTTGAATCTGGAAAGGGAATTGAATTTGCCGATGAAGTTAAAGGTGGTGTTATTCCTAAAGAATATATTCCGGCAATTGAAAAAGGTTTCCGTGAAGCTGTTCTTACCGGTGTGGTTGCCGGTTATCCGATGATCGATGTTAAAGCGGCTGTTTTCTACGGTTCTTATCACGAAGTTGATTCCTCTGAAATCGCCTTTAAATTAGCGGCTATTCACGCCTTTAGAGACGCTTGTCAAAAAGCGAGACCGGTTTTACTTGAACCGCTGATGAAAGTTGAAGTTACTACCCCGGAAGAATATATGGGTAACATTATCGGCGACTTAAGCAGTAAACGCGGACAAATTGAAGAAATGTCCGACCGCGCTAATATCAAAGTTGTTAAAGCGAAAGTTCCGTTAGCGGAAATGTTCGGTTATGCTACCGCTTTAAGATCTATGTCTCAAGGACGCGCTAACTATACAATGGAATTTTCTCATTACGCTGAAGTTCCAAAAAATGTTTTAGAAACGATTAAAGAAAAGCAGGGAAGATAAAAAGATATAAAAGAATAAATTAAGTTTAGTATTATGTTTCCAGAGCAATTAAAGAAAATTCTTAATTTAATAAAAAAGACAGGAGACCGGGTAATTGTTTTTGATGCTAGTACTCCGGACGATTCTTATGTCATTATGGATATTAATCGATATTCTGAAATGGCGCTTGGGGAAAAAAGGATATTAGCTGAGCCTGAGAAAATTGTGGAAAAAATCGCGGAAAATACAGAAAAAGTTGATTCAAACGCCAAAAAAGAAAATTTGACAGAAGAAGATTTAACTGATAAAATAAATCGCGAAATCTCATTGTGGAAAAATCAGGAGAATGCGCCTTTATTAGATGAGGAAAGCAGACCAAAAAAAGCTTGGTCAATTCCACCACAAGTAAAGAATAAAGCGCAAGATATTGAGTAATGTTAAGTAAATTTAATAATAAATTAATTAATTTAGTTCGGCTGGTTTCCTGAATAGGAAAGAAACCTCGTGTCAAATCGAGGGCCGTACAACAAAAACATGGCAACAGACAAGTATGAACGCAGTAAGCCCCATGTTAACGTCGGTACTATTGGCCACGTTGATCACGGGAAGACAACTTTAACAGCCGCTATGTTGGCCGTTTTCGCCGCTACAGGCATGAAAGCGTCCCACAAAAGCGTAAACGAAATTGATTCCGCTCCGGAAGAGAAGTCTCGCGGTATTACCATCGCAACTACTCACGTTGAATACGAATCAGAAATAAGACACTATGCTCACGTAGATTGTCCGGGACACGCCGATTATGTTAAGAACATGATCACTGGCGCCGCTCAGATGGATGGCGCGATTTTAGTCGTTTCTGCTACTGATGGCCCTATGCCTCAGACCAGAGAACACATCTTATTAGCTCGCCAGGTAGGCGTCCCTTATATCATTGTTTTCTTAAACAAATGCGACATGGTTGAAGACAAGGAATTAATCGACTTGGTTGAAGAAGAAATCAGAGATTTATTAAAGAAATATGATTTCCCAGGCGACACAACTCCGATTATTCGCGGTTCTGCCTTAAAGGCTTTGGAAAATCCGGAAGGTCCGGATGCTGCTCCTTTATTGGAATTAATGAAAGCTTTGGATGAATATATCCCTGAACCAAAACGTGATGTTGATCACCCTTATTTAATGCCAATTGAAGATATCTTTTCAATCGAAGGTCGTGGTACTGTTGTTACCGGCCGTATCGAAAGAGGTATTGTTAAAGTTGGTGATGAAGTTGAAATTGTTGGTTTAATGGATACAAAGAAAACTACTGTTACTGGTATCGAAATGTTTAACAAATCTTTGGACCAAGGTCAGGCTGGTGATAATGCCGGTATCTTACTTCGTGGTACTAAGAAAAATGAAGTTGAACGTGGACAGGTTTTATGCAAACCGGGTACAATCACTCCTCATACTGAATTTACTGCCGAGGTTGTTGTTTTAACAAAGGAAGAAGGTGGACGTCATAAACCTTTCTTTAATGGTTATAAGCCTCAGTTCTACTTCAAGACCACTGATGTTACTGGTGATATCACTTTACCAGCTGGTACAGAAATGGTTATGCCTGGAGATACTGTTAGTTTAGATATTAAACTTATTTCTCCTATTGCTTTGGAAGATAAACAAAAGTTTACTATTCGCGAAGGCGGTCGTACCGTTGCCGCGGGTGTTGTTACTAAGATTTCAAAATAATAAGTAGATACTTTGCCCCGTTCTTAATCGAACAGAAAAAGGACGGGGTTGTAGTGTCAATTTAAAAAATTAATTATGTCTGAAAACAAAAAAGAAAACAGTGAGTTTAAACAGAGAATCAGAATCAAGATCAAAGCTTTTGATCATAAGATTATTGATCAGTCGACTAAAACAATTATCGAAACTATTGAACGTTCCGATGCTCAGTTTTTTGGTCCTATTCCGTTACCAACGGAAATTCGTAAATACACCGTTAATCGTTCTACGTTCGTCCATAAAGATGCCCGTGATCAATATGAAATGCGCACTCATAAACGTATGATTGATATTATTGATCCGACCGCTAAAACCATCGAAGATTTAACAAATCTTAATCTTCCGGCTGGGGTTGACGTGGAAATAAAAATGTAGTAATATAAAAAAGTAATATATTTATTGGCTAGAAAGAGATTAAATAACTCTGTTATTTTAGAAAGTGTTTAATTG
>CAYIZF010000012.1:0-3151 GCA_964367825.1 uncultured Gammaproteobacteria bacterium
TATCAAAAATTTGGTTATAAATTAGCGGAAACCTACATGCAAAAAAGCAAATAATGCTTTTTGACAAAAGACCCCCGCTAAACTAAGATAAAGATATAAAAATAAGACCAAAAACATGAAATACGAACATCTAAAACAACAAGATTCTGCCGTTTGGGCAATCGTTGAAAAAGAAGAGGAAAGGCAAAATCACGAGCTAGAATTAATTGCTTCGGAAAATTATGCTTCTCCAGCGGTTTTGGAGGCAATGGCGACGGTTTTGGCAAATAAATATAGTGAGGGATATGTTGGCCACCGTTATTATGGCGGCAATAATAATATTGATGATATAGAAAGTTTAGCGATTGAAAGAGCTAAAAAATTATTTAATGCCGAGCATGTTAATGTTCAACCCTTGTCGGGTTCTCCGGCCAACGCCGCTGTTTATATGGCTTTTCTAGAACCGGGTGATAAGGTTTTGGGTTTAAGATTAGATCATGGCGGACATCTATCTCATGGTCATAAAGTTAATTTTTCCGGACGTTTATATAATTTTGTTCAGTATGGCATTAATTCGGAAACTGGAGTAATTGATATGGATGAAGTTCGCCGTATTGCTTTACAAGAAAAACCAAAAATGATTGTGGCTGGTTTTTCGGCCTATTCTCGGGAAATTGATTGGCAAAAATTTAAAGATATTGCCGATGAAATTGGCGCTTATACTTTTGCTGATATCGCGCATATTGCCGGTTTAATTGCCGCTAAACAATTAAAAAATCCAGTGCCGATTTTTGATGTTGTTTCCACTACTACCCATAAGACACTCCGAGGTCCGCGCGGCGCGATTATTATGTGTAAAGAAAAATATGCCAAGCAAATTAATAGCGCAGTTTTTCCGGGTATGCAGGGCGGACCGCATGATCATATAACCGCTGCTAAAGCGGTTGCTTTCGGTGAAGCATTAACTCCGGAATTTACGGAATATGCTAAACAAATAATTTTAAATGCCAAGGCAATGGCTGAAGAATTTATCGCTCGTGGTTATAAAATTATTTCTGGCGGGACCGATAATCATTTAATGGTAATTGATTTATCAAATAAAGGAGTGTCTGGAAAAGAAATGGAAAAAGTATTAGAGTTGATTGGAATTTCCGTTTCTCGTTCAACAATTCCTAACGATCCTAATCCGCCTATGAATCCGTCTGGAGTTAGAATCGGCACCCCGGCGGCTACTACTAGAGGAATGAAAGAAGCGGAAATGAGATTGATTGTTAAATATATTGATGAGGCTTTAAATAACCGTGATAATGGAGAAAAATTAAAATCATTGAAGCAAGAAGTAAAAGATCTTTGTGATAAATTTCCGATTCCAACAAAATAAAAATAAAATTTTATAAATATGGTAAAAAATATTGACGGCCGCGCAATTGCGGAGCGAATAAAAGATGATGTTGCCAAAGAAATATTTGAATTTAATGGACCAAGACCAAGCTTGGCTATTATTTTAGTAGGAGAACGGGAAGATTCTAAATTATATGTTTCGCTTAAAGAAAAAGAAGGAAAAAAAGTCGGAGTTGATACTCATTTATATAAATTAGATGCCGATACTTCAGAGCAAGAAATTTTAGATACGATAAATTTTTTAAATATTGATCCGTTGGTAGACGGAATTTTAATTCAGTTGCCTTTGCCGGCAAAATTTAATACCGAGAAGATAGTTAAAGCAATAAATCCCGAAAAAGATGTCGATGGTTTTCATCCGGAACATCCCGAATTTATTACCTCTCCGGTAGTTGCCGCAGTTTCAGCTTGCCTAGAGGAAATAGATTTTGATGGTAATGGTAAGACGGCATGTGTTTTTTATAATTCCGACGTTTTTGGTGAGGAGGTTAAAAATACTCTTGAAGACAAGGGTTTAGAAATACTATCACCGGATAGATCAGACGAAGCCGATGTTTTAGTTAGCGCTTTAGGATTGCCGCATTCAATTAAAAAAGAAGTTATTAAAGATGGTGCCATTGTTATTGATATTGGAACCACTAAGGTAGATGGCAAAGTTTTAGGAGATGTTGATTATGAAGATGTTAAAGATAAAGCAGAATATATTACCCCGGTTCCTGGAGGAATTGGACCGATGACAATAGCCTTTTTATTCCAAAATGTTTTAGAAATATTTAAGAGAAATATAGATGATCGATAAGCGAAAGGAACAACTCAAAGAACTTTTAAAGATCCATTTCAATTATGGATCTTTTCGTCCTGGTCAAGAGAAAGCAATCGATAATATTTTAAAAAAGAAAGATACATTAGTCGTCTTGCCGACAGGCGCCGGAAAATCCTTGATCTATCAATTACCAGCTTTAATTTTAGAAGGAATAACAATTGTTATTTCTCCTTTAATCGCTTTAATGAAAGATCAGGTTGATTCTTTGGAAAAAGTCGGGATACCGGCTACGTTTATTAATTCTTCGATTTCACCGGATGAAACGCAGAGACGTTTAATGAGAGTTAAAAGCGGATTTTATAAAATTGTTTATATTGCTCCGGAACGTTTTTATAACCAAGCATTTATTGCCGAATTAAAAAATATAAAAGTTTCTTTATTTGCGATTGATGAGGCGCATTGTATCAGTCAATGGGGGCATGATTTTCGCCCGAGCTATATGCGGCTTAAAGAGGCAATCAAATTTGTTGGTTCGCCGGTTGTAGTTGCTTTAACAGCTACGGCTACTCCGGAAGTTCGTGAGGATATTATTAAGCAATTAGATTTAAAAGATCCGGATTTAGTTATTACCGGTTTTGCGCGGCCTAATTTACAATTTGCGGTTATGCCGGCGGCTAACGGAAAAAAAATTGAGAGTATTGTTGATTTATTAACTTCCGATTCTGATTTAGGTTCGGGTATAATTTATGTCGGGACACGTTCTAAGGCTGACGAATTAGTTGAGGCTTTAACCGATAGAGACGTTAAGGCCGTGGTTTACCATGCGGGGATGGATGCGGAAAGTCGAAGCTGGGTTCAGGAAAGATTTATGACTGGCGATGCTCAGGTAGTAGTGGCCACTAACGCTTTCGGATTAGGTATTAATAAAAAAGATATTCGTTTTGTCATCCACCATGATTTACCGGGAACAATTGAAGCTTATTACCAGGAAGCTGGTCGCGCCGGACG
>CAYIZF010000012.1:3251-8971 GCA_964367825.1 uncultured Gammaproteobacteria bacterium
GAAAAAGAGGGGTATATTTCCCGACCAAACGAAAAAACTTCTAATTCATTTTTAAAAGCAAAAAAAGACTGGAATGAAATAGCCTCTTCTATTAGTAAGAGAGCTAAGAGCCAAATAGAAATAGTTGAAAAATTGGGAGAAAAATATCTTCAAGAATTAACAATCGGTTGGGAGTTTAGCCCGGAAGAAACCGCCGTGGTCTTAAAAGTAAAAAAAGATTCATTATTGCGAGCGGTAAAAAAATTAGCCGAAAAAGATTTGGTTGAATATAAACCGCCGTTTCGAGGAACGGAAATAAAAATTTTAAAATTAGTTGAATCCGGGGATATTAATCTTGATTATAAAGCGCTAAAAGCTAAAGCGGCGCGCGCTTATGAAAAGTTGGATGAGATGGAAAACTATGTCTATCATCTCGGTTGCCGCCAAGAATATATTTTAAGATATTTTGGCGATGAAAACGCTAAGCCTTGCGGTAAATGTGATAGTTGTTTAAAGGCTAATCAGATTAAGGCTCGCGGGGGAGAAGATTATACAAAGAAAGAATATCTAAGCTATTAATATTTAACTATTAGCATTAGATTTTTAATATGAAAATAGAGAAGGTTAAAAAATTATTAGAATTAGTTCGCAATAATTATCAAAATATTGCGGCTGATTTTGATGTGACCAGAAAAAAAGAAATTTGGCCGGAAATAAGAGTGTTAGCCGAAAAAGTTAAGCCGGGCGACAAAGTTTTAGATTTAGGCTGTGGCAACGGACGGCTTCTTGAGGCGTTAAAAGAAAAACAAATTAATTATTTAGGAATTGATAATAGTTCGGAATTAATTTCTTTGGCTAAAAATAATTATCCCGAACAAAAATTTATTGTCGGTGATATTTTAAATTTAGATGATCTAGAAAAAGCGGTTGATAATAATTATGATTTAATTTTCTGCTTAGCCGTTCTTCAACATATCCCCAGTCGAGAATTAAGAGTAAGGGCGCTAAGAGAAATGGCCGGTAAATTAAGAAGCGGCGGCGAAATGATTATTAGTAATTGGAATCTTTGGGCGCATAAAAAATATCGCTTACAACTTATTAAGAACTATTTTTTAAAGATAATCGGTTTTTATGAGTTTGAGGCGAATGATTTAATTTTTCCTTGGAAAAATTCTCACGGAGAAGAGAAGACAAATCGTTATTATCATGCCTTTGCCGAGAGTGAATTAAAAAAATTGGCGCGCTTGGTCGGGTTAGAAATAATATCTTTAAAAAAAGATCAAAATAATCTTTGGTTGATTCTAAAGAAATGACCGGTTTTCCCCAAAGTGATTTTTAGTGTATAATAATAAAATAATAATAATATAATTTTTTATGTCGCAAGTTTTAGAAGTAACAAAAAATAATTTTGAGGCTGAAGTTTTAAACGCCGATTTGCCTGTTTTAGTGGATTTTTGGGCGCCGTGGTGTATGCCTTGTAAGATGATGGCTCCGGTTCTTGATGAACTAGCCGTTGATATGGCCAGCAAAGTTAAGATTGCTAAATTAAACACCGAAGATGCGACTAATCAAGATTTGGCGCTTGAATATCAAATTCAAAGTATCCCGAATATGAAATTATTTAAGGGCGGGAAAATCATCGGAGAATTTATTGGTTTAAGAAACAAAGAAACTTTAAAGGATGAAATTGAAGCGCTTATTAAATAGAATTAAATTAAGTTGCTAAAAACTAAAGATAAAAGATAAAAAAAGACTGCCGATTAAGGCAGTCTTTTTAGAAGTAATTATGTTTAGTTACAGCCCCCATCCGTTGAACCGGAAGTTGTTCCGGAACCGAAACCGGCGGAAGGAGATGCGCTAGAAAGGGCAGTTTGACATTCTTCCGGTTGCTCGTTGAAAGCGCTACAGATTGTCGCAAGGAGAGAAGCGCTATCGCGGTTACTTTGGATATCTTCGCCATTAATGATTAAGGTTGGTGAACCGCCGACACTATATTTAACATTATCAGCTTTATCGATGTTGAAACTTGGGTAGCTTCCTTGATAATCAACTTGATCATTGAAATTCTTTGTTACTTTAAATTCGTTATCAGTTTTTGAAACACAGCTATTAATATTTTTTACATTAACCCCCGCACTGCTTAAACAAGAAGACGAATCACTAGATTCTAAAAAGCAAGTTAAATAAGCGTCTAATTTCTTTGGTTCCTCTTTTTGAATACAATATTGAGTTAAATTTTCTTGTAGTTCTTTTTCTCCATGCATAGCATAGTTGCAGAATTTTAATTTAAAGTCGATTTTGTTTCCCAAAGCTTTAATTACCGGTAGAATACCTTTTTCAATCTGGGTACCATATGGGCAATAGCTCATAACGAAAAGTTCGACTAATGGTTTATCATTTTTTTGTGTAACAGTGGCGCTTGGAGCTTGTGTTTCGCTGTCATTGTTTTCGGCTTGAGATTTATTTATTTCAACAATGTCTAAAGCCTGAGGGAAAAATAATCGTCCATCTTTAGTGATATAAGATTCAACAACATCACTGGTTATATCAATACTAAGTTTATATAAGCCATATTCGGTTGTGATATCTTTTATAGAAGCTTCACTACCCGGTTGCATTAAATATTTATTAATAAAATCTTCAGCCTTGACTTTTGCCTCTTCGGCGCTGATATTCTTTCCCGGTTTTATTTCGGCTTTTTTGTTATCGCGATCTTTAACTAAAGTTAAGGAGACGGTTACTCCCACAATAACCAAGATAATTGCGATAACTCCGACCGCTGATAAAGTCTTTTTTTGTTTTAAAGCAGAAAAAATCTTCTTCATATTTTTATTATTATTATTAATTTTTATAGACCCCTCTATTATAATAGAAATCTTGTCCGTCGTCAAAGACAAATATTTGATTTTATTTTATTGTTTTTAAAAATTCGGTTAATTCTGTGGGCATTTCCAAAGAGAAATCTTTTACCTCGCCGGCGCGATCTTTGAAGCTTAATTTATTGGCAGCTAAGAATATTCTTCCTAAATTAGCTTTTTGGTTTCTAATTTTTGATTTTTTATTAAAATATAAAGAATCGCCGACTAGCGGATAGCCAAGAGCAAAAAAGTGAACGCGAATTTGATGTGTTCGGCCAGTTTTTATTTTTACCTGGACTAGAGTGTAATGGAAAAAACGTTTTATAACGGTATAGAGAGTAATTGCTTCTCGTGATTTAAACATTCCTTCGAGATTGCCTTGATCGCGATCGGTTGGGTTTCGACGGCTTAAAAGATCAACGGTATTATGCGGCATAGCTGCCATTTTGTATCCTTCTCGCGAACGTTTTATCGGGAAATCTATTTCACCATAGTCGTTAGACATTTTACCATTAACCAAGGCGACATATTCCTTATTAATATCGCGATCTTTAAATTGATTCTTTAGATGTAAAAAAGTTTCTTGGTTTTTTGCAATAACCATTAAGCCGCTAACTTCCTTATCAAGTCGATGAACAATTCCGGGGCGAATAGGATCATCGCCGACTGTTTTTATTTCCGGATAACGTTCGATTAATAAATCAGCTAAAGTTTTATCTTTAATGTTACCGCCGCCATGAACAGCTAACCCGGCCGGTTTGTTTATTACTAAATAATCTTCGGTTTCGGAAATGATTTCCGGAAAGGTAATTGTAGTCATATGTTTAAATTAAATATATTAAAGATTTGTTCCTGGACTATAAGTTTGACCACCACCCTCAGTTTGTTTTTTGAAAAGAGATTTTAAGTCGTTTGATTTTATTCCGCCGACAAGATACATAAAAACAAAATAAATCACACAAGCTGCGACGATAACCACGATAAGTTGACCGACACCTTGGTTAGCATAATCAGATAGGGAATAAAGAAATCCGCCCATGACCAGACTGGATAATAAGGATTTTAAACTAATTTTAAAATTCGGCAAGAAGCGTGTGTATTTAAAGACACAGTAGGCAGAAAAAAGCGCAATTAATATTTCGCTGTATATTGTCACAGCAGCAGCGCCAATGTAAGAATATCGAGGAATCAGATAAAAATAAGCAGCTAGGGCGCTAATACTAGTAAATACGTAAAAGCCAATCATTTTCTTTTGGCGGTTGATAGCGATAACCGCATGAGAGAACATCGCCCCTAAAAAGATAGCGGCTACGGCATAAATCAATATTTTTAGAATATCACCGGCAATAACAAAATCTTGTCCGGCAACAACAGTCATTATTTGGCGGCCAAGGAATTGAGAGCCGACAACTAGAGGAATCGCGGAAATTGCCATAAAGTCAAAAGATTTTTGGAGTATTTTTTTAAAATAGTCTTTATTGTCATCCACCCAAGAAGCGGTTAATATGGGGAGTATTAATCCGGCAAACATAAAAGGAATAGTGGTAAGAACATCTATTATTTTATAAGTGGCGCCATAAAGACCAACCGTTTCCGGCTCTTTAAATAGAGAAAGAATAAGAGTATCGGCTCGTAAATAGATAAGATTTAAAATAATAGTAATAGCGAGGGGCCAAGAACGTGAAATAATTTTCTTCCATAAAGATAAATCGAACTCAAGTTTTATAACGGCAAATTTAAAGGCAAAAATATAATGGAGTAGAAAACTAACAAAACTTGAGGCGACAGTCGCCACTAAAACGCCGGTTAATCCTAAATTGAATTTTTGGGTGGCAATAATACCAATAAGCAAGGCTATACGACTAACAACTTCGGCTAGGGCCGATCGTTCCATACTTAATTTTTTTTGAAATAAACCAATAATGACTTGGTTAAGGGCCGGAAAAACAAAAGATACGGCCGCGACTAATACGCCGATTTTTACCGCTGAGCTATAAGGAAAAAAAATAATAGAGAGAGGTGCTAATCCGATAAAAATTAAAGCTGAAATCAAGCGAAGACTAAAAAGATTATTTAATATTTTATTTTCATCATCTCTCTCGCCGCTAATCATTTGGACGGTAATTAAAGTAAGCCCTAAATCAGCAATAGTGGCAAAGAAGGTTAGAAAAGTTGTAATAGTTGTATATTCTCCAAAACCAGCCTGGCCTAAATAACGAGTTATTAACGCTAAAGAAAAAAGACCAAGAATAGTAGAAACTATCTTGCCGGCAATTTGCACTAAAGTATTATGGGCGATTTTTTTAGCTAAGCTCATTTTTCTTGTATTTTTAGGGGTGGTTTTGTATAATAAGGATAGATCTTTGTTCTTGCAAAGACAAGTTCTAAACTATAATTAATTATATCATATTTATGATAATCTCCAGAAAGCATATTTTTTCTTTTATTTTGTTAATAATTTTTAGTTTAATTATTATCCCATCAGTTAGCCCCGTATTAGCTGACACTTCTTTGATTAATAGCCAAGTTGGGGTAGCGGAAATAGGCTCCGCTTATGGAAGTAATCCTAATAATACTTTAGATATTCGATTTATTATTGCTCGCATTATTGTTTTAGTATTAGGGTTTTTGGGAGCTATTTTCTTAGGTTTGACAATTTTCGCCGGATTTCGTTATATGACTGCTGCTGGGAATGAAGACCAAACTAAAAAAGCTGTTTCTCAGATTAAAAATTCAGTTATCGGTTTAATTATTGTTCTAGCTTCTTGGTCCCTGACCCTCTTTATAATAAACAGGTTAGATTTATCGATAAAAGGTTATTATATTTTTTAAAATCAGTATAGACTACAATAATGGTATTTAGTTTTGACAAAAATAATAAAT
>CAYIZF010000013.1:0-8955 GCA_964367825.1 uncultured Gammaproteobacteria bacterium
ATGTTAAACTAATTGTATTAGTTAGTATTTAGAAGCGCTTTGAACCGCCATAATTTTATCTTGGTATTTTTATGTCTTATTCTAATTTTTACGCGCATTTTTATTCTTTTTTGGAAAAAACAAAGCAATCTTTCGGGGCTATTTTCCGATTGACTTCGAGTCGTATATATTTAGCTTTGATGGTTTTTTGGCAGATAATAGCCTGGTTTCAAGCCTGGTTTATTTATCGTAGCTTAAGCGCTAATTTAGTAGTGCTTCATTATAATGTCGATTTCGGTATCGATTTAGTTGCTGATCAAAATCGTGTCTATCTTTACCCCCTGCTCGGTTTAGTGGTTTTTTTGGCTAATTTAATAATTTTAGCTTGTTTGCGCAAAGATAATAATTTTAAGATTTTTGTCCATTATCTTTTAGGGGCGGCTAATTTATTCGGCGCTTTTCTTTGTATCGCGCTTTTGTCGGTCTATTTAATTAATTTCCGTTAAATTTTTTTTATGTTGGAATTTTATCTGATAAAAGTTTTATTTTTTACCACAATCGCTTTTCTTCTTGCCGCTTCTCTTACGCCACTAGTAACTCATTTTTTGTATAAATATAAATTAGGTAAGAAGATAAGAAACAATGGGGAAACGCCGATTTTTAGCCAGTTGCATGCTGCAAAAGAGGGAACGCCGACCATGGGAGGAATATTGATTTGGGGGACCCTTCTTACTCTTATTTTATTTTTTTCTCTTTTAGCTAATCTTTTTCCGGACAGTATTTTCGAACATTTAAATTTTTTAACTCGTTCAGAAACATTATTGCCTTTAGGAGCCTTAATAATCGCGGCCATGATTGGTTTATTTGATGACTGGCTTGATGTTCGCGGCAAAGGTGTTCTTGGTGGTGGCGGCTTAAAATTGCGTCATCGTCTTTTTATTTTTATTTTAATCGCGATTGTTGGCGCTTTATGGTTTTATTTTAAACTTGATTGGACCGTGTTCCATATTCCTTTTCTTGGTAATTTTGAAATTGGTGCCTGGTATATTCCTTTATTTATCTTTATTATTGTGGCTACGTCTTTTTCAGTTAATGAAACTGATGGCTTAGATGGTTTGGCTGGCGGTACGCTTTTGGCCGCTTTTTTGTCGTTCGCGGTTATCGCTTTTGCTCAAGGACGTTATGATTTGGCGACTTTTTGCGGAGTTTTAATCGGTGCTTTAGTTGCTTTCCTGTGGTTTAATATTCCGCCCGCCCGTTTTTACATGGGGGATACCGGTTCAATGAGTTTAGGTGTTACTCTCGGCATAATCGCTATGTTAACCAATAGTGCTTTATTGCTTATTCCGATTGGCATAATTTTTGTCGGTGAGTCGTTGTCGGTTTTAATTCAGATTTTTTCGAAACGTGTATTTAAAAAGAAAGTTTTTCTTTCGGCGCCGATTCATCATCATTTTCAAGCTGTTGGTTGGACGGAGGCTAAAGTCGTGATGCGTTTTTGGATAATCGCCGCTATCGGTGCGGTTATCGGATTAATGATTTTCTTGCTTGATAGGAAATTTTAAGTCGGATAAAAGTTTATTCTTATGGCTTTCAGCCGTTTAAAAAGAAAAATATTTGCATCTCGCTCTGGCGAGCATGAAGCTGACAAGAGTTTACTTTCGGCCGTATTTGTTTTGCTTGTTTTTGGTTTGGTTATGCTTTTTAGCGCCTCTTGGATAGTCTCTTATTCGCGCTTTGGAAATACTTATCATTATTTTATTCGCCAGTTTGTTTGGATAATTATCTCACTTATTGTTTTTTGGGTGGTATCAAAGATTGATTATCGTGTTTGGAAAAAATTTGCCGTTTTTTTTCTCTTTGCCTCTGTCGCTTTATTGCTTTTAGTTTTTGTGCCGGGATTACGTTCTGAATACGGTTCAGCTAGAAGTTGGATAAATATTTTTGACATGTCGCTCCAACCGTCGGAGTTTGTTAAATTATCCTTTTTGATTTATTTAGCTACTTGGCTAGAAGCGAAAAGAGATAATTTAAGTAGTTTTTCTAGTGGAATTGCTCCTTTTTTATTGATTTTAGGAGTTATTAGCGTTCTCATGATTTTACAACCTGATTTAGGTACTCTATTTATTATTGCTTTTACTTCTGTAGTTGTTTTTTTTGCCGGTGGCGGAAAGGTTTTTCATCTTTTTTTAGTTGGGTTGTTGGTGGCTCTATCTCTTTTTGTTGTGCTTAACGCAAAACCAAATTATCAATCTGATCGGTTTATGTGCTTAAAAGATCCAAGTTTTAGCGCCCAAGATAAATGTTACCAGATCAATCAATCGTTAATTGCTGTTGGTTCCGGCGGTTGGTTTGGTCGAGGGCTTGGACAGAGCCGTCAGAAATTTATGTATTTGCCTGAAGTTTGGGGAGACTCGATTTTTCCGGTTATTGCTGAAGAAATCGGTTTTATTCCTAGCACCCTTTTAATTCTTCTGTATCTATTTATTTTTTATCGCGGTTTATTAATTGCTCGCGGCGCCCCTGATGTTTTTGGCAGTACCTTTGCTATCGGAGTTGTCGTTTGGTTGGCCGTTCAAACATTTTTAAATATAGGGGGAATGATAAATCTTATTCCGATGACTGGAGTACCGTTACCGCTTATTTCTTCTGGTGGTTCGTCTGTCTTAGCTAACTTGATAGCAATTGGAATATTAGTTAATATCAGCAAACAGGCTAGAGGCGTTGACAGACGTTATTAAGAGAAGAAATAAAGTAGATAATTGTTAAATTTTAAATTATATAATCATGGCGGAAGAAAGAAACAATAAAAAGATTATGTTTTCTGGCGGTGGAACTGGCGGTTCAGTTACGCCCTTATTAGTTATTGCCGAAGAATTATTGAAGGATGATAAAAATCTGGAAATTATTTTTATTGGAACAAAAAATGGTCTTGAGAAAAAAATGGTTTCTGATTTTTCGGGCCAGATAAAATATATTTCTTTGCCGAGCGGTAAATGGCGACGCTATTTTTCATTGAATAATATTTTAGATATTTTTAAAATAATTTACGCATTTTTTAAATCTTTTTTTATTTTGCGAAAAGAACGTCCGAATGTTATCGTGACGGCCGGCGGATTTGTGGGCGTGCCTTTAGTTTGGGCGGCCGCTTTTTGCCGGATTCCGGTTTTAGTCCATCAACAGGATATAAGGCCGGGATTAGCTAATAAACTAATGGCGCCTTTTGCGCGGGTGATTACGGTGACTTTTGAAAAATCATTAACTGATTATGGGCCAAGAGCGGTTTTAACGGGTAATCCCGCTAAAGATACTTCTTTTTTAGGAAACACGGCCGAAACTAGAAAAAAATATAATTTAAAACAAGATATTCCTTTTGTGCTTGTGACTGGTGGCGGGACCGGTGCGTTTGCAATCAATAATTTAGTTGTTGAGGCCTTGCCTAATCTTTTGTCTTTTTGCCAAATTATTAATTTAACCGGTAAAGGTAAAAAGCCGGAGATAGCGGATAAAATTAATTCCGAACTTAATGAAAGTGTTGGCGGTTATCAAGCTATTGAATTTGTCGAGAGTAGAGAATTTATTAATTTATTGAAAGCCTCTGATTTAATTGTCTCTCGTTGCGGTTTAGGTGTTTTAACTGAAATCTCGGCTTGTGGCAAAGCGGCCATTCTTATTCCGATGCCGCATTCTCATCAAGAAGATAATGCGTTTCTTTTTAAAGACAAAAAAGCGGCGATAGTTTTAAATCAAGATTATTTATCCGCCAAGGATTTAAGTGATGAAATAAAAATCGTTCTCGGAGATTCAAAGTTAAGAGGAGAATTAAGTCATAATGTTTTTAAAATAATGAAACCGGAAGGAGCACGGAATATAACGGCTATTATTTGGGAGATTATTAATAATAAAAAAAATGAGCGGTCAAAATAAAAAAAAGAATATTTATTTAATTGGAATTAAAGGAGTGGGCATGACGATGTTGGCGCAGTTTTTGCGCGAGAAGGGAAATAATATTTGCGGTTCCGATATTATTGATACTTTTTTAACCGATAAAGTTTTAAAGAAAGAAAAGATAAAAGTATTTTCACCTTTTGACGGGAAAAATATTCCTGATAATTTAGATTTAATAATCCATTCCTCGGCTTTTACCGCTAAGAATAATCCGGAAATGATGTTTATTGAAAAGAATCAAGAGCGTTTTAGAAAAACTCCGGTAATTTCTTATGCCGAAGCTTTAGGCCAAACTTTTAATAATTATCAGGGAATTGCCGTCTGTGGTAGCCATGGAAAAACAACCACTTCCGCTTGGCTAGGATATGTTTTAAATAGAGCCGGTAAATCGCCGAGTGTTTTAGTTGGTTCGCGCGTCCCACAATTTAACGGCAGCAGTTTACTTGGAAAATCAAAATATTTTGTGGCTGAAGTTGATGAATATCAAAATAAATTGCAGTATTTTAATCCGGCTGGGGTTGTTTTAAATAATATTGAATTTGATCATCCGGATTTTTTTAAAGATCAAGCGGCTTATACGAAAGTTTTTGCCGATTTTATAAAAAAAATACCGCCGAATGGATTTTTAGTTATTAATAATCGCGACGAAGAAATAAATAAAATAAAGAAATATAGCGGTGGACAAATTATAACCTATGATGTGGCCGGTAGTGGCGAGACTGTACCGACAGTAAATTATTTAGCGACTGATTTAAAAATAAAAAATGGTTATCAATATTTTTCGGTTAACGATTGGGGCGAGTTTAAAATCAGTCTTTGGGGAAAGCATAATGTTTTTAATGCCTTGGCTGTTATTGCCGCCAGTCGCGCTCTTAAAGTTTCAATTCCGGATATAAAAAAACATTTAGCCGGGTTTAAGGGGACAGAACGTCGCGCGCAAGTCCTGGGAAAATATAAAGGAGCTTTGGTTATTGATGATTATGCCCATCACCCAACAGAAATAAAAGCTACTCTTGAGGGAGTAAGAGCGCGTGAAGAAAAGAAAAATTTAATTACTGTTTTTCACCCCCATACTTTTACGAGAACAAAAGCACTGTTCAAGGATTTTATTGGCAGTTTTACTCTTACCGATGAATTAATTGTGCTTGATATTTATGGTTCGGCTCGAGAAAAGCAAGGCGGAGTCTCAAGTGTTCAACTTGTTGAAAAAATAAAAGAATATAATAAGAAACAGGGAATAAAACAAGAAGTCGCCGCTATTGCGACAATTCCGCAAGCAGCCGCATATTTAAAGAAGCGATTAAATTCTAAAGACGTATTACTGCTTATGGGAGCGGGTGATGTTTTTCGAATAGCTAACGATTTATTGAAGGTTAATTAATACTTATGATAAAAATTAAGGAAAACATAGATTTAATTCCGTTTAATACTTTTCGCATTAGCCAAACGGCGGAATTTTTTGCCGTGGTTAAAGATTTAAAAGACTTAAAAGAAGCGATTGCCTGGGCAAAAGAAAATAAGAAGTCGATTTTTATTCTTGGTGGCGGTTCAAATATTTTAATTAGTAAGAAAATAAAAGGATTGGTAATAAAGAATGAAATTTGCGGTTTGGAAGTGATAGAAAAAAAAGATGATTATGTTTTAGTTGAGGCGATGGGCGGTGAGTCGTGGACAAAGTTCGTTAATTTTACCATCAGTCGTGAATTATATGGTTTAGAAAATTTATTTTTAATTTATGGTACTGTTGGCGCCGCTCCGATTCAAAATATTGGCGCTTATGGCGTGGAATTAAAAGATGTTTTTCATCATCTTAAAGCCATTGATTTAAAAACTGGACATGAAAAAATTTTTTCGGCGGCTGATTGTCTTTTTGGTTATCGCGATAGCGTTTTTAAAAATAAATTAAAAGGAAAATATTTTATCTACTCCGTTGTGGTGAAGTTAGGTCGGAAGCCTAATTTTAAATTAGATTACGGTTCTCTAAATGCCGAATTAGCGAAAAAAGGAATTAAGGAGCCGCGTTTACGTGATGTTATTAATATAATTACAGAAATTAGAAATAATAAATTACCTAATCCGGGAATTTTGCCCAATGCCGGATCATATTTTAAGAATGTTGAAGTGAGTGAAAGAAAATTTAAATCTCTTTTGAAAAAATATCAGGAGATGCCTAGTTTTCCGGCGGGTGATAAAAAAATTAAGATTCCTTCCGGTTGGTTGATTGAAAAAGCCGGTTTTAAAGGGAAACAATTCGGTGCGGTCAGTATGTATGAAAAGCAAGCGCTTATTTTAGTTAATCATGGCGGCGCCACCGCTAAAGATATTTTAGTTTTAGCCGAGAAAGTAAAAAAAGCCGTAAAAAAGATGTTTGGGGTTGATTTAGAGGAAGAAGTTAGAGTAATATAAAAATACTACTAGCAAAGATGAACCGAGGTTAATAATATAATTTTTTATGGAAAATAAAAATAAAAATTATGCTTTTATCGATAGCAATAATCTATACCTGGGCGTTTCCGGCAACATTGAGCGTAAAGGGAAATTAATATATTCTGGTTGGAAACTTAATTATAAACGTTTTCGTGTTTATTTAAAGGAGAAATATGGCGTTGAAAAAGCCTTTTTGTTTGTTGGTTTTAAACCCGGTAATCAAACAATGTATACTCATCTTCAAGAAGATGGATATATTTGTGTGTTTAAGCCAACCTTAGAATTGAGAGATGGAAAAGTTAAGGGTAACGTTGATGCTGAATTAGTTATGCACTCTATGATAGAGCTGCAGAATTATGATAAAGCAGTTATAGTTTCTGGCGATGGCGATTTTTATTGTTTAATAGAATATTTGCTTGGGAAAGGAAAGTTTGCTAAAGTTTTGGTGCCTAATCAGTATACTTATTCTTCATTACTTAATCGATTAAGTAATGAGTCAAATAATATAATATCTAATCTTGATATGCTCAAGGATAAGCTAGAATATAAAGCTAAAAAATGAAAAAGGCTCTCTTCGGGACAAAACCCTAGAGAACCTTTTTCGTCGTAATTCTATAATTATAATACTTTAGTTTTTGTAAAAAGTCAACAATCATATGACATCATCAGAATTGCGCCAAAAATATTTAGATTTTTTTACCGCTCGCGGCCATGCCGTTATTTCGAGCGCTTCTTTAATTCCCGAAAATGATCCGACGGTCTTATTTACGACCGCTGGTATGCATCCGTTAATTCCATATTTATTAGGTGAGGCACATCCGGCCGGCTCGCGCGTAGTCGATAGTCAAAAATGTTTTCGCGCCGATGATATTGATGAAGTAGGAGATAGACGCCATAATACTTTTTTTGAAATGCTTGGTAATTGGTCTTTTGGCGATTATTTTAAGACTGAACAACTCTCTTGGTGGTATCAATTTTTATTTGAAGAATTAGGTCTTGATCCAAATAGAATCTATCAAACTGTTTATGCTGGAAGTGAAGATGGAAAAATTAAGAAAGATGAAGAAGCGATTAATGCTCTAAAAGAATTATTTGTTAAATATGGTATTAGCGCCGAAGAAGGACCATCAACTTTTGGTAAAGGAGAAGAAGGTTCTGGACAGGAAATAGATTTTGGCAAGATGAGAATATTTCCATATCGCGATAAAAATTGGTGGAAACGCGGCGATACAATCGGCGAACCGGGTGGACCGGACAGTGAAACATTTTATGATACCGGCCGACCGCATGATCCTAAATTTGGACCTCATTGCCATGTAAATTGTGATTGTGGTCGATTTTTAGAAATCGGAAACTCGGTTTTCATGCAATATAAAAAAACAGCTGAAGGCTGGGAGGAATTAGTCAATAAAAATGTTGATTTCGGTGGTGGATTAGAAAGGATTGCAATGGTTGCTCAAGGAAAAGACAGTATTTTTAAGAGTGATTTATTTAGCCGAATAATTGCTAAGATAGAAGAATTATCTGGAAAAAAATATGAGGATGATACTCGCAGTTTTGAGGTAATTACTGATCATGTAAAAGCGGCAACTTTTATCGTTGGTGATAATAAAGGCGTTGCTCCTTCGAATACCGATCAAGGATACATTGTCCGTCGTTTACTTAGACGCGCTATTCGTTTTGGACGTAAACTAGGAATAGATAGAGAAGTATGGATTAATGATGTCGCCCAAGTTGTTGTTGATGATTATTCATTGGCTTATCCCGAATTAATAAAAAATAAAGAATTTCTTTTTACCGAGTTTAAAAAAGAAGAAGAAAAGTTTTCGCGAACGCTAGAAAAAGGTTTAATTGAATTTAAAAAGATATCTACTAACGGCATTGATGGCGTCGCGGCTTTTAATTTGTATCAAAGCTATGGTTTTCCGTTTGAGATAACCGAGGAATTAGCCAAAGAAAATGGAGTAACTATCGATCGCGCCGGTTTTGAGGCTGAACTTAAAAAACATCAAGAACTTTCCCGCACAGCCGCCGCCGGTAAATTTAAAGGTGGTTTAGCTGATGCGGGCGAAGAAACTACTAAACTTCATACTACTGCTCATTTGCTTTTGGCTTCTTTGCGCCAAGTTTTAGGCGATCATATTTTTCAAAAGGGAAGCAATATAACCCCGGAACGTTTGCGTCTCGATTTTTCTCAGCCGGAAAAAATGACTCCGGAACAAATAAAAGAAGTTGAAGATTTGGTTAATGGCGCGATAAGAGAAAATTATGAGGTTGTTTGTGAAGAACTTTCCCTTGATGAAGCGAGAAAAAGAGGAGCAATGGGTGTTTTTGAGTCAAAATATGGCGAAAGAGTAAAAGTCTATAGCGTTTGTCATCTGGGAGTCGATAATCTGCCTAATATCAAAGAAGCTTTTTCTCAAGAGATTTGCGGCGGTCCCCATGTAAAAAATACTGGGATATTAGGACATTTCAAGATACAGAAAGAGGAAGCTTCAAGCGCCGGAGTAAGAAGAATTAAGGCAATCTTAGAGTAATTGTCAGTTTGATATTAATTTTACCCTAGGCTCTTGACAACTTGAATACTTATCTCTATAATAA